>CAYYHT010000049.1:0-19339 GCA_964471355.1 uncultured Enterobacteriaceae bacterium | reverse complement strand
TTGCTGGGCCTCTGGGCCGTCTACAGGATGGTCGCCGTGACCCTGACCTACGCTGAGCAGCGCGCGGACTTCGTCAGCGCCGTCACCCATGAGCTCAAGAGCCCACTGACCTCGATCCGCATGTACAGCGAGATGCTCGAGACGGGCATCGTCACTGACCCCGACAAGCAGCGCAGCTACTACACCACCATCCGCCTGGAGTCCGAACGCCTGGGCCGATTGGTCGACGACGTGTTGGCCTTCAGCCGCATCGAACGGGGCCTGCCCGCTGCGGTCGGGGACACCGGCACCGTGGGCGAGGTCATCGACGATGTCGTGAAGCTGTTGTCTCCTCAGACTGCCGCGAACGGGGCCGAGCTGAACGTGGTTGCCGACGATGATGTGCGCAACCGGCATGTCGACCGGGACGCGCTGTCGCACGTGCTCACCAATCTGATCGACAACGCACTCAAGTTCTCGGCGGGATCCGACGACCGCAGCATCACGCTGACCGCGCGATTCGAAGAGGGCCGCGTCTTGGTCGAGGTACGCGACCGCGGGCCCGGCGTTCCACAGAAGCTGCTGGAGCGCATCTTTGAGCCCTTCTTTCGTGGAGAACGAGAGCTCACACGCAGCACCAAGGGAACCGGCATCGGCTTGGCCCTGGTGACCAACTTGGTCGAGCGAATGGGAGGAGCCGTGACTGCACAGAACCACCCCGAAGGCGGCTTGATAGTGCAGGTGGCGGTACCTGCCAGTTGATGGGGAATGAACTCCCCCGCCAGCCGTAGGGTGGTGTGGAGGCTCCCATGAACATTCGTTGGGCCAAGATCGGACAGTTCTATGGCATCGCACTGGCCGGAATCAGCGCACTGGCCGCCCTGATGTACGTCGGCCGCGAACAGCTCGGCCCGGCAGCCACGGCACTCACAGCGTTGGCCATGTTCTCGCCGCTGGTGGCCACGCTGGCGATGAACAAGCTGGACGGCAAGAGCCTCTTTGATGGGCTCGGCACCTACCGATTCTCTCGCTACCTCATCGCAGCCCTGGTGGTGCCAGTGGGCATCGCCATGGGGGCCTTGGCCACCGGCGCGATGCTGCCCGGGGTACAGCTCGACCTCGGGATGAGCGCGATGTTGGCGGCACTGCCGCCCGACCAAGCCGAGGCCGCAAGAGCGCAACTGGCCTCGGTTCGGGGTGGCACCATCGGACTGCTGGTCTTGGGTAGCTTGGCTGCGATGGTCTCGGGAGCCACCCTCAATTCCGTCTTCGCATTCGGCGAGGAGGTCGGCTGGCGCGGATGGCTGCAGCGCGAGCTCGAGCCTCTCGGATTCTGGGGATCGAGTGTCGTCATCGGGCTGATGTGGGGGTTCTGGCACGCTCCCATCATCGCGCTGGGCCACAACTACCCGGTGCACCGGCTCGAGGGCATCTTCCTCTTCCCAGTCGTGTGCGTGTTGCTGTCCCCATGGCTCAGCTGGGTTCGCAACCGAGCCGACAGCGTGTGGGCGGCGGCGATCTTCCACGGCACCTTCAACGGCATTGCGAGCTTGCCCATGTTGCTGGTCACAGGCCCAGAACTAATCATCGGCGTGCAGGGGCTCGCCGGGGTGCTGACCCTGCTCGGGTTCAACGTCGGCCTCGCGATTGTGATGCAGCTGGAAGGACCACAAGTGGCCGGTGAGGGGTCACAGGACTAGAACGCAACCATGCTCATCCTGACCCTCCTCTCGCTGACCGCACAAGCCGATGATCTCGGCATCGCCGTGCCGGATCTCATCACCAACAAAGACACGCTGCTGGCGGCTTTGCCCGAGACGGCGGCCATGAGTGGGGACTACCCCTACTTTGTGCCCGACAGCAAGGCCCAGAAGGGTCTGGACAAGCTGCTCAAGGCCAAGGTCAAGGGCACACCGGAACAAGCGGTGTTGCTGGCCAATGTCGAGGAGCATGCCAAGGCCGCCAAGCTGTTCGCCGAGGCCGGCATGACCGACGCCGCCACGATTCAGTGGGTGCACTTCATCTCGAAGGAAAAGAGCTGGACGTCCAGCAAGGCCGTGCTGGCTCGGGGTCAGATCGCAAGCGCCGGCATGACGGGCGAGCTGCTGTCCCTGTACCAACGTCGCATCGCGGCGGGAGAGTTCGAGTGGGACGAGCTGGGCACCCTGTACGCCACCGACCTGCTGGTCGCAGGCCACGCTGACATCGCCAATCCACTGATGTCGGTCTTGCTGTCCGGGGACGCATCCGCGTCGGCCATCGACAGCATCGCGGCGGCCGTCTACTTCGACAACCGCGCCGATGACGCCTGCCAGCTCGAGCTGCACAACTTCAACGTGCACAACCACCTGGGCTCGTCCGGCTACTGCCCCGTCGAGACGGCCATCGAGCCGATGCAGAAGTACGTGGCACTGCACCAAGACGACAGCGCCATGATGATGACCCTGGCCGACGCACTCTCCGAGGCTGGAAAGCCGGCTGACGGCTGCGTGCACATCGAGCGCGCGATCTTCCTCGAAAAGGGCGACAAGTTCCGCCTGCACAGCCTCGACCAGCGCTGCGATGGCTGGCGTGACCGCGACGAGGACGGGGTTGACGTCATCGCCGATGCCTGCCCCGATAAGCCCGCAAAGACCGCTGACGGCTGCCCCGAATGAAGCGCGACATCTACGCAGAGGAGCACGAGCACTTCCGCGACGCTGTCCGCCAGTGGCTCGCCGCTGAAGTGGTGCCCAACCAAGAACGATGGGCCGAAGCCGGCTGCGTCGACCGTGACGTGTGGACCAAGGCTGGCGAGATGGGCCTGCTGTGCCCCTGGATGGAAGAAGAATACGGCGGTGCTGGCGGCGACCTGCTGCACTCGACCATCGTCATGGAAGAGCTCGCCCGCGTCTACGAGTCCGGATTTGCGATCAGCCTGCACTCCGACATCGTCGTGCCCTACATCCACGCATTTGGTACCGAAGAGCAGAAGCAACGCTGGCTGCCCGGCTGTGCCAGCGGCGAGCTGGTGACCGCCATCGCCATGACCGAGCCAAACACGGGCTCTGATCTCGCTGCGATCCGCACCACAGCCGCCAAAGACGGCGATGACTACATCATCACCGGAAGCAAGACCTTCATCAGCAATGGCCTGCTCTGTGACCTGTGCATCGTCGCGGCACGCACCAGTGACGACCGGCACGGCGGGCTGTCCCTCTTCGTCGTCGAAGCGGGCACACCTGGCTTTGAGCGGGGACGCAAGCTGCCCAAGATGGGCATGGCCAGCCAAGACACCACCGAACTGCATTTCGACGAGTGCCGCGTGCCCGCAGCGAACTTGCTGGGTGGCGAAGGCGGCGGCTTCCTGATGCTCATGAAGCAGCTGCAGCAAGAACGCTTGGTGGTCGCCATTGCGGCCCAGGCATCGGCCGAGCAGGTCCTCAAGGACACCATCGCCTATGCCAAAGAGCGCGAGGCTTTCGGCCGCAGCATCAGCAAGTTCCAGAACACACGGTTCAAGCTGGCCGACTGCGCTGCCAAGGTCGAAGTCGGCCGAGCCTTCATCGACAAGCTGGTCCAGCAGCACATGAGCGGCGAATACCTGGTCAAGGAATGCTCGATTGCCAAGGTCTGGGTGACCGAGATGCTCGGCGAGGTCGTCGATGACTGCCTGCAGCTGTATGGCGGCTACGGCTACATGCTCGAATACCCCATTGCCAGGGCCTATATGGACGCTCGCGTCCAGCGCATCTTTGCCGGCACCAACGAGATTATGCGCGTGATCATCGCCAAGGAAATGGGCCTGTAGTCACGCCAGAGGCGCGCCGCGTTCCTCCCACCACTGGTGGGCAACATCTTCGGTCCACTCAGCATCGACAACGACCGCGCGCAGCCGCTGCACCACTTCGGCCGCGGAAGCGGGGCGATCTGCCGGCTCTTTGGCCAGCATCTGCATGACCAACGCGTCGAGCTCGGCCGGAATGGGCGATGGGGCGTGCTGTGACGGCGGCTCGGGCGCCAGCGAGGTGTGGGCAACAATCATGGCCACCGGGCCACGCTCGGGAAAGACAATGCGTCCCGTCAGCATCCAGTACGCCACACACCCCAGAGAATACAGGTCGGTGCGGCCGTCTAGCGGGTCGCCGCGGCCAACTTCGGGGGCCATAAATGCGGGAGTCCCTTTAATCTTGGACCGCGCCATCTGGGCCACGCCGGTGTCCGTGTCCTCTTCGTGGGTCACCTTGACCATGCCAAAGTCGAGCACCTTGACGAAGTCGGCTTCAAGGCCGTACCGACAGACAAAGATGTTGGCCGGCTTGATGTCGCGGTGCACCAGACCAAGCTCGTGGGCTTCGGCGAGGGAGTGGCAGACCTGTTCGAGCAAGAAGATGACACGCTGTGCCGGCATGGGGCCGCTGGTCTCGATGAGCGTGTGCAGGTCGAACCCGTTGAGCAGCTCCATGACGTAGAAGAACGAGCCGTCGTTGGTGACGCCAAAGTCGTACAGCTGGACCGAGTGGGGAGAGCTCAGGCGGGCTGTGGCATTGGCTTCGCGCTCGAAGCGCTCGCGCAGCTGCCCGTCCCCGATGCCATGCCCACCTCGGATGACCTTGATGGCGGCCGGCCGGGCAAGCATGTCGTGGCGTGCGGCCCACACCTCGCCCACGCCACCTCGGGCAAGCAGCTTGACCAGCTGGTAGCTGCCCATGCGCTGGACCTGTTCCTGGGCTCGCTTGACGGCCCGCCGCTCGGAGTCGAGCGCATAGACGGGAATCAGCGTGCACGCGGCGGCGAGGTAGACACCGACGGACCACAACACGACCGTGACAGTCGGGGCTGCGGCGCCGCCGGCATAGGCCCAAAAGGCAAACGACAGCGGCGTGGCAGTCGCTGCTCCAAGTCCACTGATCGTGGCTTGGCGCGGACTCAGCTGCATCATCAGAGGGAAGAGGATGATCCAGACCACGGTCCAGGGCACGGCACGAAAGGGGAAGTCGGGCACGGGCAGGCCGTTGGTGATGACCTCGATAAAGAAGGCGCAAGCGACGCAATAGAACACCGCCACGAACTTGACGCCCTCGTCGGTCAATAGGCCCGCGCGCACAACGCCGCCCACCAACAGACTCATGATCACGGTGGCGCCGGTGGCGAAGTTTCCGATGACGAAGATCTGGGACTCGACGCCGATATCAAACATCGCATAGACCGCTGTGCGCAGCGGCAGCCAGCCGATCCATAAGGTGGCCATGACCAAGCAGATGACCTGCAGCCGCTCGCCAGTGCCCCCGCGAAAGGACATCCATGTCGAGCCGTCGATCGTCGAGGGTTGGCCACGATCGGGCGCAATGTGGGGACGGTTGAGGGGCTCCAGAATGTCTCCGAGTCCCGCGAGCCTATCATTCCCCTGTAAAGCCCGGGTTTGAACAGCCGGACAGATTCAGTCCGCTGATCCACTGGATCCAACGACTGCCTGAACGTATGTTCAGTACATGGCTTATGCAGAGCTACTCTCCCGTTCCAACTTCAGCCTTCTAGAAGGGGCCTCAACCCCTGAAGAACTGGCTGAAACGGCCATCCGGCGCAACATCCGCTACCTCGGATTGGTCGATCGCGACGCGGTCTATGGCCTGGTCCGAGCCTATAAAGCCGGCAAGGAAGCCGGCCCTCAAATGAAGCTGGTCAGCGGCGCAACGCTGACCCTGACCGACCATCCACCCATCACCCTGCTGGTCGAGAGTCTCGAGGGCTGGGCCGAGCTGTGCTGCCTGCTGTCCGAGGCCCGTGGGCTCGACATTCGCTCCAGCAACGGCGGCGCCACGGGCAAGCGCAGCATCGAAAAGGGCCGGGCCCAAGTCGGGCTCGATCGGGTGCTAGACCATGCTCACGGCATGACGGCAGTACTCCATCACGGCTGGCGGGCCGAACAAGCTGATGTTCTCAAACAGGCCTTTCGCGGCCACCTCGAGGTGCTGCTCACCCGTCGTTTGTCACCAACAGATCGCGCTCGCACCAAGTGGGCACAAGATCTATCCAAGACCCTCGACCTGCCCCTGCTGGCCAGCAACGAGCCGATCTTCCACCACCCCGATCGAAAGCCACTGTCCGACGTGCTGACCTGCATTCGACGCCGCACCACCCTGGCCCAGGCCGGCAAGGCCCTGCTGGCTAATGCTGAGCGACACCTGCTTCCCGAAGACGTCTTCCGCTCGCGCTTCTCGGACCACCCGCAATCGGTTCGGCGGGGACTCATCGTCGGCGAGCGGTGCGCATTCGGCCTCGACGAGCTGCACTATGACTACCCACCCGAGGTCGTCCCCGACGACGAGACCCCCATGTCCTGGCTGGCAAAGCTAGTCAAAGAGGGCCTCGCCTGGAGGTACCCCGGCGGTGTGCCCGGCAAGGTCCGACAGATGGTGCTGCACGAGCTGGCCATCATCGAAGAGCTGGATTTTCCCGCCTATTTTCTCACGGTCTACGACATCGTGAAGTTCGCCCGTGGTCGAGGCATCTTGTGCCAGGGCCGCGGGTCGGCCGCCAACTCGGTCATTTGCTATGCGCTTGGGGTCACCAGCGTCGATCCCGCCACGACGTCACTGCTGTTCGAGCGCTTCATCTCGCCCGAGCGAAACGAGCCTCCGGACATCGACGTCGACTTCGAGCACGAGCGCCGCGAAGAGGTCATTCAGTACATCTACAGCAAGTACGGTCGCGACCGGGCTGCCTTGGTCAACGAGGTCATCACTTACCGGCTGCGGTCGGCGATCCGCGATGTGGGCAAGGTCTTTGGGCTGTCCCTCGACCAGGTCGATCGGCTGGCAAAGGGAACCGACAGGTGGTCCGCTGGCGAGGGCACTCCCATCGCCGAGCTGGTGGCCGAGTCTGGACTCGACCCTCAGTCGCGCTCAGTTCGCCACACCCTGGCCTATTCCAGCAGCTTGTCTGGCTTTCCACGACACCTGTCTCAGCACGTCGGTGGCTTCGTCATTGCCGCGGGACCGTTGATCGAGCTGTGCCCCGTCGAACCCGCCAGCATGGAGGCCCGAACCGTCATTCAGTGGGACAAATACGACATCGAGACCCTGCGCTTCGTCAAGGTCGACGTGCTGGCACTAGGCATGTTGACGGCCATTCGCAAGGCGTTCGAGATGATCGAGCTCAACTACGAGCGGCCCCTCACCCTGGCGTCGGTCCCCCGCGAAGACCCCGTCGTCTACGACATGTTCTGCAACGCCGACACGGTGGGGGTCTTTCAGATCGAGAGCCGTGCACAGATGTCCATGCTGCCGCGGCTCAAGCCCAGGTGCTTCTATGACCTGGTCATCGAGATCTCGCTGGTTCGACCAGGCCCAATCCAAGGCGGCATGGTCCACCCCTACCTCAAGCGCCGAAACGGCCTCGAGCCGGTCAGCTACCCGCACCCAAAGCTCAAGCCCATCCTTGAGCGCACCCTGGGCGTGCCCATCTTCCAAGAACAGGTCATGCAGATGGCCAGCGCGATTGGCGGGTTCACCTCTGGCCAGGCCGACCAGCTTCGGCGGGCCATGGGGGCATGGCGAAAGCGCGGCAAGCTCGACGTCATCGGCCGCAGACTGGTGGCGGGCATGGTCGCCGAGGGTGTGCCCCTTGAATACGCCGAAAAGATCTTCGAGCAGATCCTCGGATTCGGCGAGTACGGCTTCCCCGAGTCCCATGCGTGCAGCTTTGCTCTGCTGGTCTACGTCTCGGGCTGGCTCAAGTGCCACTACCCCGAGGCCTTCTGTGCAGCCCTCATCAACAGCCAGCCCATGGGCTTTTACAGTCCACGTGCCCTAGTTGCCGATGCCCAACGACACGATGTCGAGGTCCATGCGGTCTGTGTGGTCAGCAGCGGCTGGGACTGCACCCTCGAAGAGGCGACTGAACGTCAGAGTCGCACACAGTCCACCGAACCCATTCGTCCCACTCGGGCCGCCATTCGACTGGGCTTCAGGCTCATCAGTGGCTTCGGCCAAGAAGATGCCGACTGCATCATCGAGGCCCGCTGCGACGCCCCCTTCCGCGATCTGCCAGACTTCGCAAAACGCACCCGTCTCGACCGGGGCAAGCTTCAGCTGCTCGCTGACGCCAATGCGTTCGCCACACTGGGCATCGACCGACGTCGAGCCGCATGGATTCTTCAGGGCCTGTGGACGGGAATGCCCCTGTTCGCTGGACTGGCCCGAAGAGAACCCAAGCCCGCCTTGCCCGAAGAGAGTGCTGTCGATGCACTCAAGGCAGACTTCCGCGCGGTCGGCCTGTCTGTCGATACTCACCCAATGCAGTTGTTGCGCCCAGGGCTCGAGGGCCAGAACATCCACCGGTTGTGCGAGCTCCCAACACTTCGGCCGGGTTCCAGGGTGCGCATTGCGGGCTTGGTCCAGAGCCGCCAGCGCCCGGGCACCGCATCGGGGGTCGTGTTCATGTCACTCGAGGACGAGACGGCCATGGCCAACCTGGTGATCTGGCCCAAGAAGTGGCAGGAATACCGACGGGTAGCTCGCAGCAACTCCCTGCTGGGCTGCGAGGGCAAGCTCCAGCGCCAAGACGGGGCCGTCAGCGTCTTGGTCGAGCACATCTGGTCCCTCGAGGGTGACCCAAAGGTGGCCATTCGGGCTCGAAACTTCCACTAGCAGGCCGCTGCCCGGGCTTCGTCTCGCCGTCGATCCGCTGCAACGGCGAGACGAAGCTCGCCGCTCCTTGTTCGACAACGCTCCCGACTTCGGACTCAACCCACTAGCTCCAGTGTCAGACACCACCTGCCAGCGGTTCGGCAAGCACCGCTCGCAGGGTCGCCAGCACCCACTGAAACCGCTGTTCCTCACTCTGCGCATGCGACAGCACATTCACGTGCATCGCCTCGCCATCAAAGCAGTGCAGAACCAGGTAGATCGCGGCCTGTGCGCGCTCTGGAGGCAACTGCCCGCCAATCACTCCCTCGGCCAGCGCCGAGATCGATTCCCGATGGCGCTCGACCGCCGGCTCAACGGCCTGGCACAGCGCCGAATCGGTCCGGCTGGCCAGCATCAGCTCGTGCCAGACGGAATTCAGCGGGCTGTGACAGCGCGCTCGCGCCGCCCTCAACGCCGCTTCGAGGGGGTCGCCATCACGTCCCTGTAGTTCTTCGACAAACGCCTGTGCATGGCGAATCGCCACCGCATCAGCCGCGGCCACAATCAGGTCCAGGCGAGTCGCGAAGTGACGGAACAGCCCCCCTTGAGACAGGCCCGCCCGAGTGCAGACCTCTTTGATGGTGGTCCGGGCATAGCCGACCTCGCCCATGGCCTCGATCGTGGCATCGACAAGCCGGGCTACCGTGGCCGCTCTGCGCTGGGCCTGTGTTCGTCGCGCGACCATCTACTTGGCCGCCAGCGGCTGCGGTTGCCAGCCAGCGCCCACATCGGCCGCCGGCGTGACCGTGCCCACGGGTTCACCAGCGCGCAAGAAGCGTCCGGTGCGCCGGGTCTCGCCGTAGCCATCGGCAAACTCTCCATCCTCGAACACCACCTCGCCGCAGACGATGGTCGCGGACACGGCCTGGTCATTTCGCCGCACCATGCGACTGAAGCCACCAAACGCGGGCATCGGAGCCTCGTGGTACCCGTCGATGGCATCGGTCAGGCCTTCGGGATCGATGATGGCGATGTCCGCCCGGTCTCCAACCCTCAAGCGGCCGGCGTCGAGGCCGTACCACTCTGCGAGATCGCCGGTCAGCGCCGCCACGGCCTGCTGAACCGTCGTGAACGGCTGTCCCGCCTGTTCAGCATCCCTCACCAGCTTGAGCGTTCGAACCGAGAAGTTGTAGAAGGCCATGTTGCGCAGGTGCGCGCCTGAATCCGCAAAGGCCAGCTGCAGATTGGGGTCAGTGATCATCTGGCGGATGGCCCACTCGCGGTGGTTGGCAATGGTGGTTCGCCACCGCAGCTTGTCGCCGTGCAGCACGACCAAGTCCAGGAACAGATCTGCCGGGTGCATGCCCCGGCTGTCGGCCACATCGCCAAAGGTACGGCCGACAATGTGCGGCTCGGGGCAGCTCACAATCAGCGCATCGTGGAAGTTGCGATGCCAGACTCTGGCACCCCACTGCTTGTCGCAGTCGTGCCGAAAGCGCTTGCGGTACTCGGGGTCGGACATCAGCGCGTTGCGCTCGACTTCGTCGGACAAGTGAAGTGCGGCCTCGCCCGAACCAAACTCCTCGAACACGACCAGATCGATGCCGTCGGCGTACACCTCAAATGGCGCGGGAATGCTCTGCCAGCGCAGGTTTGAACCCAACAGGCTGTTGGCGACGAAGGTCACAAGACGCACGAGACTGAACAGACCCGGGTCGGCCTTGGTGTCTGCGGCGGTGATCAGCGCCGTCTTGAGCGACTTGGCCCGCAGCCCAATGCTCTCCCACAGATAGAAGAACAGGTTGTACTTGGTGGTCAGATTTGGCGCGCCTTGCAGCACGGCTCCCCGCTCGCGCAGGGTCTTGGCCAAGTGCGCGTACTCGGCCCAGTGGGCATAGACCGACGGCAGCGCTCTGGAGCGGAATCGGTCGCCATCGACCTTGTCCCAGGGGTTGGTCATGGTGGACAAGCCCAAGAACCCATTGTCCAGCGCATCGTCCAGCATGTGGGTCATCTGAGTGAGCTCATCGGCGGTGGGCTGCACGTCACCATCGAGGGCCCGCTCAAGGCCCATCACGCTCACGCGCATGTCCGAGTGACCGATGAAGCTGGCCACGTTGATGCCCAGAGGAAGCGACTCGATATGCTCGACCCAGCTCGCCGGATCATTCCAGGACTTGGTCTGTACAAGCAGCGGAAGCACGTATTGGCGAGGCAGTGCCTCGACGCGGGTGAACAGGTCGGCACAGTCGAGCGCATCGCTGTAGATCGCTGACAGAGAGCAGCTGCCCATGACCACGGTGGTGACGCCATGCCGAGCCGACTCCCGCAGGCCCGGAGCGATGAGCATCTCAGCGTCGTAGTGGGTGTGCGCATCGACGAAGCCCGGTACCACCCACTTGCCCTGGGCGTCGATGATGCGGTCCCCTGTGAGCGGCTCGATGCTGATGGCCGCAACCCGTCCATCGCGAATGCCCAGATTGCGAACCGCCGGCGCCGATCCCTGGCCGTCGAACCACAGTCCGTTGCAAATCACCGTGTCGAAGTTGTCGTGCATGGACCGTCTCCAGATGCAAAAGGCTAACTTAGAGAGTGAGTGCTCGCATTCTTTATATCCATTCGCGACTTCAGGCTTCGAAAGGTGAACTGCGACGGCGGCGAGCAGTTAGCGGGCTCGCATGTACACAACGCTCACTCTCCGCCTGTTCCACATCATCTTCATGGCCACCTGGGCGGGCGCCGCGCTCTTCGCATCAGGGGACATCAAGCGCACCATCCTCGAGCCCAAGTCGCACACCCCGCTGCTGCTCGACCGAATGAACCGCTACAAACGCTTGGCTTTCGTCAGCGCATTCGGAACGATCTTGACGGGATTTGGCGTCGTCTGGTCCATGGGTGGCATGGCTGCAGTTCCGCGGGGAATTCACTTCGGCATCGCCAGTACGTTCATTCTGTTCGCGATCGGCGCGGGCGGCCTCGGACGCACCACCCAGGCCATTGCGGACGGCATCGAGGCTGGCCAGAGTGCCGAGCAGCTGTCGCCATTGGTCAAGCGCATGGGCATGGCCACCGGCTTGTTTCACACCATGTGGCTCGTGACTCTGGTGCTGATGGTGTTCCGACACGTCGTCTGACGGGAATTGCGTGTCAAGGGCTTGTCATCACTCGCCGCGCAAAAAGATTTCTGTCACCCCGCCAATCGCCGGTCCGTAGAGGTGCCTTCCAGTGAGGTGCCATTGCCCGGATATGACGACCTAGCCGACTTCTCGGCCAGTCCTTTCGCCCTGACCCCACCCGTCGATGACGAGTGGGATGACGCAAATACCCAGCTCATGGATGGCGGGCGCACGCCATTCGCGAGTCGGGACTTTGACGAGACCGGTACGGATGTCAGCAGCTATGACGGACTACTGGCCGCCCCCATACCGGCCGCCCACCCGGGTCTAGGACAATCCGGCGTCGAGACGCTGGTCCCAGCGCCCACTCGCAGCCAAGAATTCCAGGCCGAATTGGGTGTTTCGCCCGTTTTGGCCGTGGCGGTCGTCGCTGCAACGGCGGCATATACGGTCGGAATCTTCACTGTCGGCTTCATCGCCGGCACGGTACTTCTCCCATGATCGGAGCCAATGTGCGAACCCTGCTCGCCACTTCGATGCTGTTCTTGTCAGCATCTGCATCCGCCCAGACCTGCAATGTCGACCAACTCGCCGGCAACCCCCTGCAGTGCGGCGACGCTTGGAACATCCTCGGCCCGGGCGCCGACGACAACATGAGCTACCCCTGCAGCTCCACGACCTATCCAGGCCTGGACAACAGCTTCTATTTTGACCCGCCCAACGGTCAGCGGGCCACGGTCACCATCGATGCCAGCAGCAACAAGGACGACTACGACCTGTTCGCTCTGCAGAACGACAACTGCGGCTCCGGCGCGACCTGCGTCGACAGCGGCCAGACCAGCGAGAACGGCGGTTCAGAGACCGTCAGCTTCATCTCCGATGGCAACGGCTACTGGATCAACGTCGACGAGCTCAAAGACCTGAACTCAGGCGGCAAGTCCTACACCATCCGCGCGACCTGCACCGATGACGAGGAGTGCGCGCCGGGCGACGTGGTCACCGAGATCACCTGCTCCACCGACATCACCTCGACCACGGTCGGAGGCACGGTCGAACTGAACTACTACACCTGTGGCACCCCGTTCGCGCCGCTCAACCAGACGAACGAAGAGGCGATCTACACGTTCTCGCCGCAGGCCGATGGCTCGGTCACCTTCACCCTCGACAACCTGACCGCCGACCACGACCTGTACGTGCTCGAAGACAGCTGCAACCCTGCGTCCTGTATCGAGGGCGCAACCGCAGCCTCCACCAGCACCGACTCCGTCACCTTCAACGCACAGCTCGGCAAGACCTACTACATCGTCGTCGAGGCGTTTGCGGGCACCCCCGGCAGCTACGACCTGTCATTCGTTGACGGCACCGGTGGCTGCAACGAAGACTGCGACGACGGCATCGACAACGACCTCGACGGCTTGATCGACTGCGCCGACGTCGACGACTGCTCGACCGACCCAGTGTGTGCCTGCGACGTCGATGGCGACGGCCACGACGCCCAGGGCGGCACTTGTGGCGGCGACGACTGCGACGACAACGACCCGCTGAACTTCCCGACCAACCTCGAGGTCTGCGACGGCCAGGACAACGACTGCGACGGCGCCATCGACGAAGGCGTCATCAACACCTACTACCGGGACAACGACGGTGACGGCTACGGTACCAGCGCTCCCAGCGTGACCGGCTGCACCCAACCGGCGGGCTACGCCCCGGTCTCGGGCGACTGCGACGACGGCGACTCTGCGGTGAATCCTGGCGCCACCGAGATCTGCAACGGCATCGACGACGACTGCGACGGCGCCATCGACGACGGTGCCGGCGACAAGGACTGGTTCCTCGACGACGACGGTGACGGTTTCGGTACCGGAGCTGCGGTGGTCGACTGCGCTCCTCCCAGCCCCAACCATGTCGAGGACGACGGGGACTGCGACGACACCGACGCGTCCATCAATCCCGACGCAGCCGAGATCTGCAACGGCATCGACGATGACTGCGACGGCGCACCCGACGACGGCCTGACCTTCACCGACTACTACCTCGACGTCGACGGCGACAGCTGGGGACAGGGGGCTGCCACCAACGACTGCACGCCCCCGCCTTGGGACAGCACCGACAAGGGCGGCGACTGCGACGACAGCGACGACAGCATCTACCCCGGCGCTCCAGAGATCTGCAACGGCGTCGACGACGACTGCGACGGCTCCATCGACGATGGCGTGTCCTTCCAGAACTACTACGACGACGTTGACGGGGACTCCTTCGGCGCCGGCTCGCCCATCAACGATTGCCAGACGCCCTCACCGGGCTGGGTCACCGACGACACCGACTGCGTCGACACCGATGCCGCCATCAACCCGGCGGCGCTCGAAATCTGCAACGGCATCGACGACGACTGCGACGGCTCCATCGACGATGGGCTCGCGTTCACGGACTACTACCGAGATGCCGACGGCGACTCCTACGGCACGGGTGCTGCCACCAACGACTGCCAGCCCCCTCCTGGCGGCTACGTCGACCAGAACGGCGACTGCAACGACGGTGACGTCAGCATCCATCCCGGGGCTGCCGAGATCTGCGACGGCATCGACCAAGACTGCGACGGCACCGCCGACGACGGCCTGCCGACCATGACCTGGTACCGCGACCTGGACAACGACACCTACGGCGGTGCTGTGAGCATCGATGACTGCCAGCAGCCCGTTGGCTACATCGACAACACCGAAGACTGCGACGACACCAACGACGAGATCAATCCGGACGCACAAGAGATCTGCGACGGCGTCGACAACGACTGCGACACCCTTGTCGATACCGACGACCCCACCTTGGATGCAAGCGCCCTCGGCACTTGGTACCTCGACGGCGATCTCGACGGATTCGGTGACCCCGATGTGTCCCAGGACAGCTGCACATCGGTCGCTGGGCACGTGCTCAACAACGACGACTGCGACGATGGCGATGCGGCCATCAACCCGGCCGCCGATGAGATCTGCGACGGCATCGACAACGACTGCGACGGCGCCATCGACGATTCCGACCCGAGCGTCGACCTGTCGACCGGCACCATCTGGTACCACGACGCGGACGACGACACCTTTGGCAGCCCAGGCGACACCACCACCGCCTGCGACCAGCCCCCGGCCTACACCAGTGACGACACCGACTGCGATGACGGCACCGAGCTGCGCGCCCCCGGCTTGACCGAAGTGTGCGACGGCATCGACAACGACTGCGACTTCATCTTGGACGAGGGCACCGAGTGCTCCGACGATGACGGCGATGGCTACTCCGAAGAGGGTGGCGACTGCGACGACACCGACATCACCATCGCTCCCGACGCCACCGAGATCTGCGACGGCGTGGACGAGGACTGCGACGGCGAAGTCGACAACAACACCGAGTGCTTTGACGACGACGGCGACGGCTTCTCCGAGAACGACGGAGACTGCAACGACGGCGACCGTGTGGTCAGTCCATCCGAGACCGAGATTGCCGACAACGGCATCGACGACGACTGCGACGGCTCCGTCGACGGCGGCGCCTATGACCCCGACGGCGACGGCTACACCGAAGAGGGCGGCGATTGTGAGCCCGAGGACGGAACCGCATACCCCGGAGCCATCGAGCGCCCAGACGGCATCGACAACGACTGTGACGGCGATGTGGACGAAGGCACAACCGCTGCTGACGATGACGACGACGGGTTCTGCGAGGGCCACGACCTCGACGGCGACGGCGTGGACGACTGCAGCGACGGCTCGGACCCGGGCGATTGCAATGACACCGACGACACCGTCAACCCGAGCAGCACCGACGTCGAGAACGGAATCGACGACGACTGCGACGGAGTCATCGACAACGGCACCGACCGCACCGACGACGATGGGGACGGCTTCAGCGAGGACGAGGGCGACTGCGACGACGACAACGACGCCGTGTACCCGACCGCTGACGAAGAAGAAAACGGCGTCGACGACGACTGCGACGGCCTGGTCGACGAGAACTGGTTCGACCTCGACGAGGACGGATGGTCCACCGACGAGGGCGACTGCAACGACAGCAACGGCTGGATGAACCCGGACATCCTCGAGCAGTGTGGCGACGGCGTCGACAACAACTGCGACGGAGTGGCCGAAGAGGGCTGCCGCGGCCTCGAAGCCACGGACACCGGCTTGGGCAACTCGGGATGCACCTGCACCACCAACGGCAGCGGGCCGAACCCCGCACTCTGGCTGCTGGGCCTGACGGTCATTGGACTGCGCCGAACCAGCCGCAAGGAGGTGAACTGATGCGTACCCCGATGATCCTGTTGGTCGCGCTGGGCCTGTCCAGCGGCTGCCGGTCTGACTTCAACGTCGACGAGATTCCCAAGCGCCTCGGCATCACCGCTCTGCTGGTCGATGTTGGACCCGTACCCCTTGGCGAGACGGTCGACTTCACGCTTCAGCTCGACGTTCTCTCCGGCTCTGCCATCGAGATCCGTGCCGTCAGCATCCTGGCGGTGCAGGGCGAGCCCGACGCGTTCACCTGGGATGGCGTGGCGCCGCTGGTGCCAACCAACGAGGCGGCCTTCCTGGGCATGACCTATGCCCCTGTCGACGTCGGCTACCAGATGTCGGTGGTGACCATCACCAGCGACTCGGCCGACCCCCAGCTCGACGTCACCGTGCGCGGCCAGGGCGTCCTGCCCCGCGCCGAGGTGTGGCCCTACGTGCTGGACTTTGGTCCTCAAGAAGTCGGCGACAGCGTCACCAAGAGCGTCACCGTGGTGAACGACAGAAGCCTGCCGATGGTTGTCGAGGGCGCCACCATCGACGCGCCCTTCTCAGTCGCGACGACGCTTCCGTTGACCATCGGGCCGAACAGCGACAAAGACATCGATGTGCAGTTCGACGTCGCCGACGCCGAAGAAGCCGTCGGAGAGCTCGAGTTCGACGTCGGCGAGTTCATGGACGTCTCGACCGTGACGGTCTGGGGCAATGCCTGCAGCCTCGGAATGCCCGCGCTGTACGACGCCGACAGCGATGGCTTCACGGTCTGCGCCGGCGACTGCGACGACAACGATGCGGCCGTGAACCCCGGTCGTCCCGAGACCTTCGACCTTGTCGACCAGGACTGTGACGGCATCGTGGACGAAGGCACCGTCGGCTATGACGATGACGGTGACGGCTACACCGAGCTGCAGGGCGACTGCAACGACGCAGACAGCGCCGTCAATCGCGACGCCACCGAGACCGACGGCAACGGGATTGACGACGACTGCGACGGCGTGGTCGACACGGGCTCTGACGACCTCGACAGTGACGGATACGGCCCCGATGGGGGCGACTGCGACGACACAGACCGGGACACCTACCCCGGTGCTCCCGAGCTGGTTGACGGCGTCGACAACGACTGCGACGGCTTTGTCGATGAGGACACCGTGCTGTCCGATGACGATGGTGACGGGTACTGCGAGTCCACGGTCTCGTGCATCGACGGCTCGATTCCCGGTGACTGCGACGACACCAGCTCCACGGCCGACATCACACATCCGGGCGCGCCCGAGATCGCGGACTGGCTGGACAACGACTGCGACGGTACTGTCGACGAGAACACCAACAACGACGACACCGACGGCGACGGCTTCAACGAAGTCTCAGGAGACTGTGACGACGCCAACCCGCTTGTGAGCCCGTCTCGCCCCGAGATCCCCGGCAACGGCATCGACGACGACTGCGACAGCAGCACGGCGGACTGATTCGAACTTCGCGGCGGCAAGGAATAGCGACGCCGCCGCGGAACTCGTGAGGTAGGTAGGGGAGTTCTGCGGCGGCGTCGCTGGTGTACCTGATGTACGCGGCACAACCGCACAAGGTGACAGAAAGATCTCACTCGGAGATCACGACCACCGCATTTGCCCCACCAAAGCCGTCCGGCCGAAAGGTCGCTGCCTCTGGGGGCATGACGATCATCCCATCGACCTCGTACACGTATTCGTACTGTCCCGGGGGCAGGTCCAATACGCACACCCACCATCCGTCAATGGACTGCTCCATTGGCCTGGGCACCCAGCCTGTGAACGCCCCGATCACGTTCACGCGACCCGCACCCGGCGCATGAACGGCGAATCGGGTGCCCCCATCTGTCACCTGCAGCGGGTCCGGCCGTTGCTCGCGCGCCCCCCACATCGTCAGTCCGATCATGCCGCGAAAGCGCGTGTAGGTGACGCTACCGACCCCTGACTCTGCACCGAGGTCCAAGCGAATCCCCACCCGTGGTGCCACCACCAGAGTCGCGGTCATGCCACTTCGGAACACCGTCGCACCAGGCGCGGCCAAGCCACCCAGCAGATCGCCCGACGCACTATTTGCGGTGGTGCCCACGCCCCCGTACAGCTCCACAATCGTGCTTTGGCCATGGGCGCTGACCCAGCCGAGCGCGTCCACAGCCCCGTCCGGCAGACTGTCAGCCGAGAACCAGCGCGCGTCCAAGATGGCACCCGAAGACAGCGGCCCAAACGACCGGTACGCCGACAGCGACGCCACCGCGCCACCCGTGAGGGTGTGGCCGCCACTGCGCACGCTGGGGGCCAAGCGGGCATTCCATCCATTTAACCGACTGTCTTTGCCCACCCAAGGCCCGACGGCGAGCTCTGTCCAAGGGGTTTGGCCCAGCAATCCCGAGTTCACGCCGCCGGCAATTCCAACCGGCACCCGCCGCCGAATGCCCACGCTGCCGTAGAAGCCGTGATTATCCAAGATCGGCACCGGACTGGCAGGAAGGACCTCGACCATGCCGCTGTAGCCACCGCTCGCCGTGACCCGGCTGCCCTCGCGCTGAGCCCAGCCCCCCAACCGAAGCTCGCCACCGGCTCCGCCACCTCCGGTCCACGCGTCGACACCACCGAGGCCCGAAGCCTGCAGGGTCTGCTCCGACGCAGCGCGCACGTCGGGCACGGACTGAACCTGGGCAAATGCGAGGGCGGTGGCGAGCAACAGCACGCCAGCCGGTTTACCTCAAATTTCGAGCACCGCGTTCTTATTTCCGAAGCCATCTTCTCGGAAAATCGATGCCGTCTCGTCTGTCACCCAGGTCTCGCCGTCCACGACGAACATGTATTCGTGCCGACCACGCTCGAGGTCCAGCTCGACGCGGAATACCCCAGCCCCAACCGACTGCATCATGACGCCCTGCGGCTGCCAGTCGTTCCAGCTGCCCGCCACTGCAACCGTACGAGCGTCGGGAGCGTGCAGCACCAGCCTGACGGGCACAGTCGCCGCTTGCTGAGCATCGGCAGCAACGGTCGAAGGCGCCTGGCGAGCGGCCTCACCCATGAGCGAGCCGACCCCAACTCCAAACAGGAAGACACCAGCCACCATGGCAGCACGTGGCCACAGATTGGAGTTCGCTGGCTTCGGGATCGCCTCGCGTTCGATGGCGCGATCGAGCAATCCAGCTGGAGCACGATGTGTGATCAGCTCATTTCCCGGGTGCGAATCGCTCAACGGTCGCCCCCGTTGCCGTTGCCGTTGCCGTTGCCGTTGTTCCCGTTGGAGTGCGACGGAGGTCCGCCACCTGCGGGCTTGTCATGACCCTTGGCCTTGCCATGGCCATTCTTGACGCTCTCGGCCGCCACATCTGGGGGTACCCCCTGCG
>CAYYHT010000048.1:0-19345 GCA_964471355.1 uncultured Enterobacteriaceae bacterium | reverse complement strand
CCTCGATGCCGAGCAGCTCCACGATCAGCTCGACGAGAGCGAAACCAAGCTCGTCTGGAGACCAGCGCGCATGCGAGAAGAAGCGGTAGTACGTCGTGTAGTGCTTGGACGCCGCCGGACCGGCCGCCCGCAGCGCGTCCGTGAGCCGATGGCCACCCAGCGCGTGTACGAAGCCGGCGACCAGAACGAGGAAGTTGGTGAACACCGGCGCGCTGAACACCGGCTGCAGATGCCGCAGCATGGCAACGAAGGAACGAGGTAGCATCACGGGCGGCACGTGGGGCCTCCGTCTTGGGGTGGTTGTAAGCATTCCAACCCTGCTCGGAGAAACCCCGCCTGCCAACCCCACTCTCGGCTATCTCAGTGCGATCCACGACTCTCGTCGGCTCCGCCTCTGCACACGCGCACCCGTCGCGGCGCGCAAACCGCTAAAGTCGAGGCTAGCAGACAGGGCCGATTCTTCGACCTCGACTGCCCGGTGGCGCATGTCTTTGATGGCGTCTTCGATGAACGCCGCGAACTCGTCCGGGGCGATTGCGGGGGTCGTTGCGGGGGTCAGGATCCTCCTATTCCTATTCGCTGATTGCCGTCGATGCGCCCAGCTGGCCGACCTACGCGGGGTCAGGATCCTCCCATTCCTATTCAAGCCTGACCAAGGCCTCTAGATTTCCGGGATAATAGGAATGGGAGGATCCTGACCCCGCTTCGCATCGTTTCCAAGGCCCGGGTACAGGCGAGGGCGAATAGGAATAGGAGGATCCTGACCCCTACCGGACGACCCCTACCGAAGCTCGGGCCAGTCCTGCCACAGCCCCATCTCCCATTGGGCGCGCCAGCCGTCATGATCCCGGGCCGCGAAGGTGGTCTTCCACGCCTCAAGGTCGGCGTCTTCGTAGATTCGATTCCCCGGGCAGTCGAGACCAGCCCAGGCCGTCAGGCCAAACAACAACAGAGTCATGCTCTGTTGGTGGCACGCCTCCGGAAAATCCATGGAAGCAACAGCAACCAACCGGCCAGACCGCCGCCCGCAGCGCTGTCGCATCGCCAACCGGTTCCGCCGGCAAGCTTCCACTGCAGGTCTGCGGGCACGGTGGGGTCGACGCCTGTGTCCATGGCGCAGTCGCCCTCGTCCACTTCGCCGTCGCAGTTGTCGTCGATGCCGTTGCAGATCTCTTCAGCTCCCGGACCCGCTGTGGCGATGCCGCTCTGGCAGTCGCCCTCGGCGTAGGTCAGGCCGTCGCCATCAAAGTCGATCTCGCCGATGTACTCGGTACCGAGGTTGCCGTCCGACCAGGTTCCGCCGCCAGCGCCGCCTTCGACGTGCACAGCACAGGGCCGGCCGGGCCGGTCGTGGTACTGCAAAATGACGCCGCCGCCGCCGCCGCCGCCGATCGCGGTGCCGCTCTTGCCGCCGGGGCCGCCTCGCGCATTGAGTACGCCGCTGCACACCAGCTCGTCGGTCAACAGCAAGATGCCGCCGCCAGCGCCGCCGCCGCCAGCCAGCCCACCGTTGACGCTGCCGCCTTCGCCGTTGAGGTGCACCACACCGTCGAGCTGAATCTTGGCGGCTTCGATGATCAGCACGCCGCCTCCGTGGCCCCCGATGGCCCCCGCTGCGGAACCGCCGCCAGCGGAGCCTGAATCAAGGGCTTGTTCCACGGTGCCATAGGCCTCTCCGCCGAACGCGTCTGCGGTGACACCGTCGCTGCGAATTCCGCGGCCCCCGTTGCCACCGTGGGCGCCGCCGCCTCCAGAGTCGCTGCCGAAGATGCCCGGGCCCGGTCCGCCGGACTCTGGGTTGGCCGCTTGGTAGCCCTTGCCGGTCCCGTAGATCGTGCAGCTGTCCTGCAAGATGAACTTGTCGGCTTTGATGGTGAGGGAACCGTCGACGACGATGCCGCCGGAGTTCATGACCAGTACCGTGTCGTACTCGATGACTCCGCCTAGGACGACAGTCTCGTTGTCGATGACGAGGTCTTCGGCTTGGGCAGTACAGAGAAGGGCGAGCAGAGTCAGCATCGACACCAGATATGCCTATCGGTGGGCCATCCGCAACTGCTTGCCGTTACGCCTTGCACGAACGCTCACACATTGGAGGTGGATCATGCGTTCTGTGATTGTCGAAATCCGCGCTGCCGAAGGCGGCGAAGACGCCAGGAATCTGGTCAGAAAACAGTACAAGGTGTACGTCAAGATGGGGGTTCGGAGGGGACTTTGAGTTTGACCTGATGGACGCACGTCCGGGCTCGATGACGTTTCGAGTGACTGGACGATTGGCGGCCCAGGCTTTCGCGAACGAGGCTGGCGGACATCGCTGGCAGCGCGTTCCCGAGAACGAAAAACACGGAAGGGTGCACACCAGCACCGTGACGGTTGCCGTGCTCAATGAGGCGCGGCGAGTGGATGTGCAGCTGCCAGATTCCGATCTGCAGTGGAAGTACACCGGCTCGAGTGGTTCGGGTGGCCAGAACGTTCAAAAGAACGACACGGCCGTCATCCTGACCCACCTGCCCACCGGTGAGACCGTGCGCTTCGAGACCAAGTCTCGCCATCGCAATCGCCAGCTTGCGCTCGATGTTCTTCGAGCTCGACTTGGAGCGAGGGAGCAGACCCGTCTGACCAGTGCGCGCAATTCTGTGCGCTCGGATCAGCTGGGGTCGGGCATGCGTGGGGACAAGCGAAGGACGGTGGCACTTCAGCGCGGCCAGGTCACGGGCAAGCGCATGCCATCTCGCAAGTACCTGCGCGGCTTCATCGAAGACCTCGCCTAGAGCACGCGTCGTGGCGGCGGGCAGGGTCGGGTCGCTACGACGCCTTTTTGTGCCGCGCTGTGGCCTCGGAGTACAGCTGATCGATGACGTCAGCGTACATCTCGGCCACGACTTTGCGCTTGAGCTTCATGGTCGCGGTCAGCGTGCCCTCCTCGATCGAGAAGTCTTTTGGCAACACCGCATGGTGTTTGATCTGCTCAAAGCTGGCCAACTTGGTGTTCGCCCGAGCAACCGCCTCGTCCATGCGGCGGATGATGTCCGGATGGCTAGGCAGCTCGTCGATCGAGCATCCAAGCTCTTCGGCCAGACGGGGACCCTCGCGCTCGTCGAGGGTGATCAGGGCAATCGCGTACGGTCGGTTGTCGCCGTGCACGTACACCTGGCCCACACTGGGCTCCTCTTTCACGAACATCTGCAGGCGGGCCGGCACGACATACTTGCCGCCGGCGGTCTTGATGAGGCTCTTCTTGCGGTCGGTGATCTTGAGGTAGCCGTCGGCATCGAGCTGGCCGATGTCGCCGGTGTGGAAGTAGCCGTCCTCGTCGAAGCTCTCGTTGGTGCGGTCCTCGAGATTCAAGTACCCGCCGAACACCATCGGTCCCTTCAGCAAGATCTCGCCATCGTCCGCCATCTTGCAGTCCAGGCCGGGAATGATTCGGCCCACTGTGCCCAGGCGCACGCCCTCGCTGGTGTTGGCAAAGCTGATGGCACAGGCCTCGGACAGCCCGTACACCTCGTGGATGGTCATGCCGATGCCGTAGAAGAACTCCAAGATCTCGATGTCGATCGGTGCCGATCCGGTGATGAACACCTTGACCCGGCCTCCAAAGACCTCGCGGATCTTGCGGTAGACCAGCCTGTCGGCGACGGGCAGCCACATGCGGTCCCACACAGACAAGGCGGGCCCGACTCCTGTGTCCGCTCGGGCCTTGCGTCGTGCCAGTTCCCGGGCGGCATTGAAGATGGCCTGCCTGCGTGGATTGGCCTGTGCGACACGCTCGCGAATGCGTCCGTACATCTTCTCGAAGATGCGCGGCACCGCGCCAAAGTAGGTCGGTCGAACCTCCATCAGCTCGTCGAGCAAGGTGTCGTAGCTGGTGGCATAGGCGGTGTTCAGCCCGACATTCATGCGGCCAAAGAAGCCCGGAACATGCTCGGCCACATGGGCCAGCGGCAGGAAGCTGATGGTGATGTCGTCATCGCCCAAGTCGTCGATGAGTAGATGCTGGGTGCTGCGCATCCAGTCGATGATCAGGCCGTGACTCAGGGGCACGCCCTTGGGCTGTCCGGTCGTGCCCGATGTGTAGACCACAATGGCGACGTCGTCGCGCTCGACCGCGGCAATCAGTCCCTCGACCAGCTGGGGGTCGGTGTCGACGGCCTCGGCCCCTCGGGCTTCAATGGCCGCCATCGGCGTGGCGGGGGCACAGTCCTTGGTGCATCCCCAGGCGATCAGGTGCTCCAGGCTCTCGATTTGATCGAGCAGTGGCTTGAGCCGCTCAAGCTGTTCGTCGGTGTGCACCACCAAGACCTTGGCGCCGCTGTCCTCGAGAATGAACTTCACCTGCTCGGTCATGAGCGTCTCGTAGATGCCTACGGTGCGCATGCCCATGGACAGGGCGGCCATGTCGATGTGCACCCACTCGGGTCGGCAGCCACCGATGATGCACATGGTGTCGCCGCGCTCGACGCCGAGCCCGTGCAAGCCAGCCACGAGGCGTGCGTTCTTGGTGCGGAACTCGGTCCAGGTCGTGCCGACCCATGAGCCGTCGGCCCGTCGCTCGCGGTAGGACTCGCGGTTGGGGGTGGTCTGAACCCGCTTGAGCAGCAGCTGCGGGAGGGTCTCTACGTGGTGTGCAAGCATGTTCTAGCCCGGGTTGATGGCTTCGAGGCGGGGCAGCACTTGCTCGGCGAACAGGCGCATGGAGTTCTTGACGTCGTCGTGAGGCATGGGCCCGTTCTTGAATCCACCGATGAACAGGTTGCAGCCTGCCTCAGCGTATGGTTTCAGCACCTCGAACACGTGGTCCGGGTCGCCGCAGACATAGGGCGTCCATCCGGATTCGACCATGTCGTCGTAGGTGGCTCCCGAGGCCATAATGGCGTCGGCACGGGCGGTCAGCCACTCGGGTTTGGGGTCGCCGTCGTCCCAGGTCTCGACAGACTTGCGCACCAAGTGCTCCATCAGCTTTCCGCCGCCTTGGGCAAAGGCCATCAACGTGCGCAGGATGTACATCTGGCCCTTCTTCTGGGCGCGCTCGTGGTCCTCGTCGACGTAGATCCACTTAAAGAACGGTCGGATGGGGCAGGGCTCGGTGCCGGCCTCTTTGCAGAAGCGGTCGTAGGTCGCCATGTCTGCCTTGACCGCGGCGGGGTTGAAGCCGGCGGCGGGAAACATGCCGTAGCCACGGTCTGCTGCCCACTTGATCTGCTCTTCGCGGGTGGTCGTGCAGAAGACCATTGGGTGCGGCTTCTGGAAGGGACGGGGCTGCACGGTGCACTCCGAGAATTCATAGAACTCTCCCTTGTGAGCGACCTTTTCTTCGGTCCACAGCTTGATGACCGCATCGGTGATCTCGCGGGTTCGGGCCTTGGCCTGGGACAGGTCGGCGCCGAAGGGCTTGAACTCGTACTTGCGGTAGCCCGAGCCCACGCTGAACACGACGCGCCCACGGCTCATCTGGTCGATCAACGCCAGGTCTTCGGCCAGTCGGATCGGGTGTGCCAGCGGAGCCACCACGAGCTGCGGCCAAAGCTTGATGGTCGAAGTGGACCCCGCCACAAAGCTCAGGAAGTGCTCGACCCGCGGCATAATTCCGTAGTTCTCGCTGAAGTGATGCTCGGCGGGGCATGCGGCCCAAAAGCCGAGTTCTTCGCCGTACTTCACCTCGTCGAGCGCCTGATTGTAGAACTCGCTGGGCTCGATCTGACCAAGGGTCTCGAACAGGTAGAACAGTCCTGCCTTCATGATTCTGGCTCCATGACTCGTCGCAAAGTATAAGGTGTTACCTGACACTTGTCACGAAGCGAGGAAGATTGCCGTCCGAGATCATCAAAGTCACCTGTAGTGACGGTCTGACGTTGGTTGTCGAGGATCACGGCGGCAGCGGGGCCCCGGTGATCTTGGTGCATGGCCTGGGCTTTGCGCGTCGGCACTGGCAGGCCCAGGTCGCGGCTCTGCTCGAGGCTGGATTTCGTCCGATCACCTGGGACTTGCGCGGCTTTGGCGACTCCGAGATGCCCGTGCAACCGTACGACGTGGCAACGGTGGCCGACGACCTAGAGCGGGTTCGGCAGCATCTGGGCTTTGAGCGCTTCCACCTTGTTGCTCACTCCTTGGGGGGCATGGTGGCGCTTCGCTACGTGCTGGATCGCCCCGAGCGCGTGTTGAGCCTGGTCCTGGCCTCGACCTCGTCGCACAATGGGGTGCGTGCGTCGGCCATGGCCCGTGCGGTTGAAGTGCTGTCCTTCAAGGGCTTTGACGTGGCCATCGAAGAGCCCGAGATCGCCACCGAAGTGGACCGAATCGTCGAGTCCCTTCGCCCGGTGCTGGGCGACATCCGTCCGGTCTTGCGGGGCTTCTGCCTCAAGCCCGATCCCGCTAGAGCGCGAGCCTGGGGGGCCGTCGTGGGCTTCACCGTCCGCCATCAGCTGGGCGACATCGCGGTGCCGTCTCTGGTTGTGCACGGCGAGAACGACCCGATCATCCCATTCGTGACCGGCAAGCTCACCGCCGAAGCCATGGGGGCCGTGTTCGTGCCCGTCCCCGCCGTTGGCCACAACCTGCCCACAGACCGGGCCGACACCTTCAACACCGCCATGCTCACCTTTCTGGAGCAGCACCGATGATCCACTTTCACCGCGATGAAGACGAGGAACTGTTGGTCGAAGCGGCCGCCCGCTTTGCCGCAGAACGACTCGCCCCCGACGAACGCACCCACGAAAAGCTGGGCTACCCACAGTCCCTTCGCACCGAGTACGCCGAGCTTGGCTTCACCGAGCTCGATGAGGTCTCAGTTCAGGTGTGCATTCGGGTCTGGATGGCATTGGCGGAGGCGGACCCGACAGCCCCTCTGGCGCTGATCGCCCAGCCCCAACATGGCGACGGGTCTCTTGGCATGCGTGCAGGGGGCGGTGCCCGAGTGCCCATTCCCGACCTTTCCGAGTCGCAGCGCCGGGTGTTCGCCGCATCCTTGATTCTCGGAGCAGCCCGGCATGCCTACGCCTATGCCCGTAACTATGCGTCCGAGCGCATCGTCTTCGGCCGCCCCATCGCCCACCACCAGGGCATCGCCTTTCAGCTCGTCGACTGTGCCGTGGCCATCGAAGCGGCCGAATGCCTGCTCATTCAGGCCGCTGGTGAGGGCAGTCCGGTCGCCATCGCCAACGCCTATTTGCTGGCGGTCGAAGCTGGCGACATGGTCACCGACCGGGCCGTGCAGTTCCTGGGAGGCCACGGCTACCTGTTCGATCACCCTGTCGAAAAGCGCATGAGGGACGTGCGAGCCCTCGCTCTTCTGTGGGGAGGAACGACCGCAGCCCGCGAGGTGGTGTCCGACGGTCTGCTCGACCTGCCGCCGGCCATTGAGGTGCCCGCATGATCGAGACCTCCCTCGATGATGGGTTTCGCAATGTGCTGGGCCTGATGCGGCAGCTTGGACGGGACCACCTGCGACCCGCAGGCCTGCAAGCAGAGCGTACCGGCGAGCCACTTCCCGCGGACCACCCCGTCTTTGTGCACTTCAACATGCTGGGACTGCGCTTTGGCCTGCGCAAGAGCAAGCGCTCCAAAGACAGATCGGGTCCCCGCCCCGAGTCCCGCAACGCCCGCACCGCCATCTTGGCCGCCGAAGAGATGGCCTACTGGGACCAGGGTGTCTGCATGAGCCTGCCTGGACCTGGCCTGGGTGGCCCGCCGCTGGGATTGCTGGGCACGCGCGAGCAGAAGGACCGCTTCCTCAAGGCCCCGTTCAAAGACCCGGCGACCCCGGCATGGGGCTGCTACGCGCTGACCGAGCCCAGTGCCGGCAGTGACGTGGCGCGCATCCGCATGACCGCCCGAAAGGACGGTGACGAGTGGGTGCTCAACGGGCGCAAGACCTTCATCACCAATGGTGCCCGTGCATGTTGGTCGGTGGTGTTTGCGACAGTGGATAAGGATGCCGGTCGAGCCGGTCACCGCGCCTTCATCGTGCCTGCCGATGCCCCGGGCTTCTCGGTCGGCCGCATCGAGAAGAAGATGGGACTCACCGCGTCGGAGACCGCGGGATTGGTGTACGAGGACGTGCGTGT
The DNA here is from genome assembly GCA_964471355.1 of uncultured Enterobacteriaceae bacterium. Classification (GTDB taxonomy): domain Bacteria; phylum Myxococcota_A; class UBA796; order UBA796; genus CAYYHT01. The sequence goes on along the minus strand of CAYYHT010000048.1, from coordinate 11,282 downwards.
GCCGCTCGATGCGCTGCTGGGGGGCGATGGCGGAAAGGAAGGCAAGGCGGGCTTCAAGGTCGCCATGTCCACCTTCGACATGACGCGGCCCATGGTCGCGGCGATGGCGGTCGGCATCGGTCGGTGCGCATGGGAGCGCGCTGCAGAACTCGCTCGACAGAACTTCTCGGCACAGGGAACACCGGGGGAGCGCCTGCTGCTGGATGATCTGGCCGATGCGCGTCGCCGCCTGGATGCGGCACGGCTGCTGTGCTGGAGGGCGGCCTACAAGATGGACGTGCACGAATCGAACACCATCGAAGCGTCCATGGCCAAGGTGCATGCGCCTCGAGCCGGCATGTACGCGGCGTTGGTGGCGACGGAGGTGGCGGCGGCGGCGGGAGTGCCTGGCGACGTGCTCGTCGACAAGTGCTTCCGCGATCTCAAGGTGTTCGACATCTTCGAGGGCACCGGCGAAGTGCAGCGCATCGTGCTGGCCCGGCGGCTGTTCGACTATCCGCGCAACGTGTAGCTACAGCCCGCGACCCATGAACAAATGGATGGCGCCCGACTGTTCGCCGTTGAAGTCGGCAAGGTGGGTTCCCACAGCGAAGTCGTCGATGCCGTCCTCGTCTTGGTCGCCAAGCCCGGCGGAGCTGGTCGCCCAGCGGTGCGCGGTGTTGCCCCAGATGTAGCCAGTTCCCGGGTCATCTCCGAAGCGTGCTCCCGATGCCAGGGGGCCATAGAACAGAAAGGCGCGGCCTGAATCTGGGGTCAGGTCGGGGGCGTCGAAGGTGAGATGCGGTGCCATCAGGTCGATGTTTCCGTCCCCGTCCACATCACCGATGGTCTTGAACTCAAAGCCAAAGTTCTTTTCGGGGGCGTCGGCGTCAGGCAGGCCGTAGATCTGTCCGGTGGATGCGGCGTCGGCGGTCGCCCCACCACCGGGAAGCGGGTCGGTGAAGACGAAGATCACGCCTGCGTCGGGACCATTGGTGTCGTCGAGTGAAGCTCCGACGAGGGCGTCCTCGGCGCCGTCCCCGTCGACGTCCGAGACCCACAGGCCCGTGCCGAAGTTGTGGTTGGCCGAGTTGCCGCGAATGGAACCCGTGGCGTCCGCCGTGCTGAGATCGCCGGTGATTGGGGCTTCGAAGCTGAACAGAACCCCCTCGGCGCTCTGGTCGATGACTGCGCTGATGGCCGTGGCCAGCACCTCGGCGGTTCCGTCTCCGTTTAGGTCGGCTGTTGCCGTTGCATAGCCCAGGTAGTTGCCGGTGCCGGGCGGACGGATGATCATGGCCTCTTCAAACGCGACGTGCTGCCCAGTCAGGTCCCCGCTGTGGATGTAGACCTCGCCAGAGAAGCCGTCGATGGCGCGGGCGCCGCTGACCAGGTCGGGGATGTCGCCGGTGCCACGCACGTCGTGACCGCCGCCGATTGCGTAGCCCAATCGAGACTCGTCGACGCCGATGAGGTGCAGGGTGGCCTCGGAGGTGAGTACGTCGCCGCTGTTGAGGTCGGCGAACAGGAAGACCTCGCCGTTGTTTGCCCCACCGACGGCTGCCGTGTCTTTTGAGACCAGAATGGCGTCGTTGCCGTCTGCGTTGAGGTCGCCAACGTTGAACAACTCCCACCCAATGGTCTGACCGGTGCGCAGGTCGCCGATGAGCTGCACTGCCGGTTCAGCCCCCGGGCTGATCGGTCCCTTGTAGATCAACACGGAGCCGCCGTCGGTCTGCGCGTCGTCCGTGCCACGCGAGGTGGCGGCGAGATCCAGAATGCCGTCACCATCGAAGTCCATGCCGGTCATGAAGTAGCCCAGGTGGGCAGATCCAGATGAGTGGCCGACAAGGTCGGGGGTCGTGTTGCCCAAGTCCTCGTCGAAGCGGCAGTGGCCCATGCCCCCGTCGCAGTCGTTGTCGATGCCGTCACTGCAGACTTCGGTGGCGGTGCTGTGTGCGAGCGGCTCGCCGTCGTCGCAGTCGTTGCCTCCCGACGCCATGCTGGCGTCGCCGTCGCCGTCCGCATCGGTGCCGTCGATTCCGTCGCAGTTGCTGTCGACGCCATCGCCTACAGCGTCGCCAGCCTCGGGTGAGGTGTCGCCGTCGCTGTCGTTGCAGTCGGTCCCGCCGGTGACCACCCCCGCGTAGCCGTCGCCGTCCGCATCGGTGCCGTCGACTCCGTCGCAGTTTTGATCGGTGCCGTCTACGCTCGCGTCGATGGCTCCAGGATTGATCAGCGGGTTGCCTTGGCAGTCGCCCGAGACGGTGCTGTAGCCAAGGGGCAAGCTGCACGCGACGATGGCTTTTACTGAGCTGCCCCAGCCGTCGCCGTCTTGGTCGGCGTAGAACGTCACCCCGTCCGAGGGGTCGTCGTCGACCAGGCCATTGCAGTCGTCGTCAAGGCCGGTGCAGGTCTCGCTAGCGCTGGGATTGACGGACGCAAGGCTGTCGTCGCAGTCCGTGCCATCCGAGATGTGATTGGTGGGCTGAGTGCACTCCACAACCGGACTTGCGGCGTCTCCGAAGCCATCGGCGTCGGTGTCGGGGTGCCAGACCGGCGCGGCATCGTCTGGGGTGCCGTCGCAGTTGTTGTCCACATTGAGGTCTGTGCAGTCATCGACGAGATTGGGAGCGACGTTCGGGTTGAAGTCGGCGCAGTCGCCGCTTTGGGCCGCGACACCGTCTGTGGCATCGCCACTGCAGATGCGCACCTCGGATCCGGAGTCGCCGAACCCGTCTGCGTCGCTGTCTGCGTACCAGACCACGCCGTCGCTCGCATCATCGTCGACCGCGCTGTTGCAGTCGTCATCGAGTCCGTTGCAGATCTCGGCTCCGAGAGGGTTTGTGCTTGCAGCGGTGTCGTCGCAGTCCGTGTCGTCGACCACGTGACCGTCGGGCTTGTCGCAGGCGTCCTGTCCGCTATCGGGGTCGCCAAAGCCGTCGTTGTCGGTGTCCGCGTACCAATGCCGTTGGACCTCGACCGTCTCCTCGTTGCAGTCATCGTCGATGCCGTTGCAGACCTCGACCGCGTCGGGGTGGATTGCTGAGCTGGAGTCGTCGCAGTCGGTGTCGTCGCCGCCGGGTCCCTCGAAGCCGTCGCCGTCGAGGTCGTGGAGTGCGGTGGGCACAGGTGTGGGACACCCTGCGAGCAACAGAGCCAGAGGCAGCAGTCTCAAAGTCCCGCTCCCGAGAACACCCAGAGCGCGCCGGTGCCTGTTCCGTCATCTTGCGAGCCGATCACCCATTCGTCGGCGCCGTCACCGTTCTGATCGCCGATGACTGCGCTTCCGTTGCCGAGAAAAGCCTGGACGGCGTTGCCCTGCATCATCCAGGAGGCGCTGCTGGTGCTCGCGTCGATGGTGCCGGACAGCGGACCGTGCAGGATATTTGCGCGCCCCGCATATTGGTACAGATCGGGCGAACGGTACGCCGTGCCCTGGCTGTACAGCAGGTCAGGGGCGCCGTCACCGTTCAGATCACCCACCTCCATTCGGCCGCCGCAGCCGGTGCTCTCGGCTCCAGGGCCAGGCCGGCAAGAAATGACGGCGAACGCGAGGTCGACACCCGGTCCGGCGATGGGGTTGTCGCTGATGAGGTAGATCTTGCCCGCTCGGCTGCCCGGGTAGGAGCTCTTGTTGGCGGCCACCGCGAAGTCGTCGAGACCGTCGCCATCCCAGTCACCGATGTTCTGTACTCCCGAGCCGAAGTAGTCGTAGTGCTCTTCGCCGTAGATGAGTACGCCGCTCGTCACGACTCCGTCGAGGACCGGAGATTCGTGGATCGTGACGGCGCCGGGCAGGTGGCTTGGCGCGGTCCAGAACCTGGGCACTCCGATCAACACCTCGTCGCTTCCGTCCCCGTCTAGGTCGGCAGAGGCGACGTCGTACCCGGCGGACAGTGAGCCTTGGGGGGCGCGAATGACCACGGTCTTGTTGAGATCACCCGAGACGATGTAGGCGGCGCCTCCGAGTGCGAGCGGCCCTGTATAGGGAGCGCCGATGATGATGTCCCGGGTTCCGTCGCCGAGGGCGTCCTGGGCGACGTCAATGCTCCTGCCGAACTGATCGCCCGGAGCTTCGCCGAAGAGGACCGGAAGCGCGGTGGCGTTGCTGCCCAAACCAGCAGGGTCGCCGTGGCGAATCCAGAATCGGCCGGCGGTGCTGTCTGCGGACACTGAGCCGATTCCGAGCTCATCGTCTCCGTCCCCGTCCAAGTCGCCGAGGTTGGCCAGGACTGCGCCGAAGTACAGGTCGTCTTCATCGCCGGCGATCAAGGTCTGGGGATCGTCGAGGGGGTCCAACCCGATGGGGCCATGCCACAGCCACGCGTGTCCAGAGGCGTCGCCGCCCATGTCGGACTTGTACTCACTCGCCGCCATGTCCACGATGCCGTCCCCGTTCCAATCGCCGCTGGCGACCGAGTTTCCTAGCCCGGTGCCTGGAGTGGCAGCGAGGCGGGACGGGGGTGTCGATTTCGCGTCTTTGTCATTTGAGTGGCAGTGCGGGGAGCTACCAGAGCAGTCGTTGTCGATGCCGTCGTAGCAGTCATCCGTCGCGTTCGGATGCACCAGAGCGTCTTCGTCGTCGCAGTCGGCGCTGCTTTCGACCCAGCTGCCCACCGGCGCGCACACCGAACCGACGAAGAATGGGTCGCCAAATCCGTCGCCGTCCCCGTCTAGGTAGTGGTCAGTGCCGTCAATTGGGTCGTCATCGGTGATGCCGTTGCAGTCCTCATCGACGTCGTCGCAGGATTCGTCCGCGCCGGGATGAATCGTCTCGTCGTCGTCGTCGCAGTCCCCACCACCCCGGGACTGGCCGTCTGCGGCCCAACACGCCGTAAATGCGGTGGAGGGGTCCCCAAAACCATCGTCATCGGAGTCGGTATAGATGCTGATGGCGTCGGTTGCGCTGTTGTCTACGGTGCCGTCGCAGTCCTGGTCGATGTGGTCGCACACCTCGGGTGCGCCGGGCGCGATGGTCGCGTCCGAGTCGTCACAGTCGGTGCTGTTGTCGATCCGGTCAGAGGGGCCGACGCAGTGGTACTGCACGTCTGCGGCGTCACCAAACCCGTCTTGGTCGCTGTCGAGGTACCAGGGACTGCCGTCCTCGTCGACGGCTCCATCGCAGTCGGTGTCCACGCTGTCGCAGCTGTCGGTCTGGTCCGGGGCGATGGCTGGGTTGGCATCGTCACAGTCGCCTCCCTGCCCAATTCGGCTGTCCGGAGCCACGTCGTCGCAGTTGACGACAACATCGACCTCACCACCGTATCCGTCCCCATCTTGGTCGTTGTGCCAGCTGTTTCCGTCGACGGGTTCTTCGTCGATGGCCCCGTCGCAGTCGTCGTCTGCGCCATTGCACAGCTCGAGCCGGCCAGGGTGGACGTCGACAGCTTCGTCATCGCAGTCCGTGCCGTCGCTGACTTGTCCCGGCAGCGCTGTGCAGTCCTCGACCATGGTGGAGGCGTCGCCGAAGCCGTCTGCGTCTGCGTCGTCGTACCAAGCCAGCAGTACGTCTCCGTTGCCGTCGCAGTCGTCGTCTCGGTCGTTGCACACCTCTTCGGCACCTGGATGCACGGTTGCAACCAGGTCATCGCAGTCGAGCTCGCCGTCACCGACACTGCTGTACCCGTCACCGTCCCGATCCAAGAACAACTCGTGGGTGGCATCATCGACGTACAGACATGCAGCAGACTGCAGCAACAGCACGGCGACGAAAGAGGCATGGGGACGACGCATGAGTCGGCAGTCTACACTCAGGAAATGGGCAGATTCGCACTGATCATTGTCGCGCTCGGTAGCGGGTGCAGCAGCTGGCAGCCACCGGGTGATGGCATCGCCAAGGGGTGCCACGAGACCGCGGTCTCAGACCAGACGCTGCGTCAGCGCACTGGCATCTCATCTCACCTCGAGTGGGCAGACGATGCGGCGTCGACTGCCCGCAGGGAGTTCGAGATCGCGCAGTGGGCCGAGTTGGGCATCGGGCTGGCTCGCACCGACTTCAGCTGGGACCTCGTCGAACCCGAGCGCGGGGTGTGGGACTGGAGCGGGCCCGACCGGGTGATGGATGCGGCAGAGTCGGTCAATGTGCAGGTGCTGCCGATCTTGAACTACGGCAACCCGTGGGCCAGCAGCCTCGGCGATGACCGGCACCTGCCCCCCGATGACCTCGGCGACTTCGGCACCTACGCCGCAGCCCTCGCCGAGCGGTACGGGGGCCGGCTGCAGCGCTACGAGATCTGGAACGAGCCCAACACCGGCGGGACCTTCTGGGAGCCGACCGATGACCCGGCCCTGTACGCCGATCTGATGGTGGTGGCTGCGGATGCACTGCACGAGGCCGATCCGGACGGCTTGGTGTCCTCGGCCGGACTGTTTGGTCCCAAGCTGCTCGTGAACATGCCCGCACCCGAATTCACGGCCGAAATGATGGCCGAGCGGCCCGACGCACTGAACCATGTCGATGCCTTTGGCTTCCATCCATACCGGTACCCGTTCACCTCTCCCGAGACCGAGGATGCGGTTCAAGAATCGTCGGTGACCAGCATCTGCGGCTTTGAGACCCAGCTTGCGGACGCGGGCCACGACCTGCCGCTGTGGAATACCGAGATGGGCTGGCACACAGCCCCCGATGCACTTGTGGCCGGCATCACCCCCGAACAGCACGCGGCGTTCACCATCCGCAGCATGGTGCTCAACTACGCCCAGGGCGTGCAGATGTACACCATCTACACCTTCCGCGATTCCGGCGATGACCTCGGTGACCAGGAACAGAACTTCGGCCTGTACACATGGGACGCCGATCCCCTCTCTGGCGATGACGCCGAGATGAAGCCGGCGGCCGCGGCGCTCAAGGCGTTCCTGCAGCTTGCCGGCGACGCGACCGAGGTCTCCGATCGCTCCGTGGCGCTGGGTCTGGACGGCAATACCTACGCGTACAACCTGGTTGGTGCGTCGAGCCGGACGGTCGTGTTGTGGACCGACGGCGACCCCGTCACGGTGGCGCTCGGACAAACCCGGGGGGCCAGTGTGCTGGACCTCTTTGGCCAGCCGATCGATGTCGAAGTGCGCAGGGGTGCTTGGCAGCTGCCCGTCTCGGGCGACCCGATCTACGTGTCGATCGCCTACTAAGATCCCGCCCCACGTCACCAGATGTCTGTGGGTGTGAAGGGCTTGTGAGGCGCGCGCGGACCGGCGGGTCGATCAGTACGGTCGCTCGTCTCGCACGGAGTCCCCCCGAATGAACGCATTGGTCCTCGCGGCGCTTTTCACAGCGCCGGCCCTCGCCATCGACACCGAACTCGCATCCGACATCGCCGTCGATTCCCTGTTGGCCGATGGCCCTCCTGGAGCCTTCCTCGAGATCCAACCTCGCGTGGTGCTGCCTTGGGCCGCCGGAACGCGCGTGCGCATGCAACAGACCCTGCACGGACTTCCCGTTCTCGGAGAAGAGATCATCGTCTCGATGGACCTCGATGGCACGGTCACTCGCACCCTTGGCGAGCCGCTGGCTGACCTGTCGGTGGACCCGAGCCCAGATCTGATGGCGTATACGGCCGAGAACATCGCCGCCGACGCGGCACTGCAGTTCTCTGGCGCATCGGAGATCGCCTGGACACCTCGTTCGCAGCTGGCCATCGTCGTTGTCGATGGCACCTCGCGCCTGGTGTGGAAGGTCGATGTGGGCGTCTCCGCTCCCTTCTCTACATGGTCGGTATTGGTCGACGCGCACACCGCCGCCCTGATCGACGTGTCCGAGAGCACCCGCTCAGCCAAGGGCAACGTGTACCCGACCAATCCCGAAGTCAGCGACATGGTCGAAGTCGAGCTTGTGGGCCTTCAGGGCCTCGATGTGCTGACCGGGCAGTACGCCACGGTCGTGTCCTGTGACAGCTGGGACGGGCAGGCGTGCACTGCCAAGAGCAACCATGCGGTGGCCGATGACAACGGCGACTTCCTCTTCGAGCCGGACCAGACATCCGCCGATGACCCCATGGCCGAGGTGCAGATGTACCACCATGTGGACTTGGTCAGCCGGTACTTCGCCGACCGCCACGGGGTGAACTTGGGCTCCACAGAAGCCCTGGTGAACTTCGACATGGACAACGCCTTCTTTGGCGACGCCGACGGGGACGGCCGCGGCGAGATTGCCTTTGGTCAGACCACGCGCATGGACTTCGCCTACGACGGCGACGTCATCTACCACGAGTTCGGGCACGCGGTCTTTGGCCATGTGGTGTCCCCCGGCGGGTTCTTTGACGCCGATGAGTACGGCATCGACTTTGCGGCCAGCGGCCTGAACGAAGGCATGGCCGATGCGTTCTCGATGGTTCTGACCGGTGACCCGCTGCTGGGTGAGTACGCGGGAACCGGCTTCGCGCCTTTCAGCAAGCCCATTCGCGACCTGTCCGAGCCGCTGAACTGCCCCGAGGACCTGTACGGCGAGTCCCATGAGGACGGCGAGGTCTGGGCCAGCCTGGCTTGGCAGATGATGCAAGACGAGCGCATCGGAACGGATCTCACTTCAGATGTGATGTACGGCGCGCTGACCAGCTGGCCCAGCGACGTGGGCTGGGAGATTGCGGGCAACTCGGTGGTCGAGGTGGCCGACGACATGTTGGCGGCCGGGACCATCGACTCCGACGAGCACGCGGCCATCCTCGAGATTGGTGATTCGAGCGGCGTGGTGGGCTGCGGTCGAGTGATTGCGCTCGACGACGGTGCCGCGCCCAAGCAGATCATGTTCCATGTGGGCTTCCTGGGCGACGTGAACATCCCGGTTCAGAGCCAACTTTCGTTGACCGCCGGGGAGTACGCCACCCACCTCGAGTTCACGGTGACCGACTTCGCGTCGAACACCCCGGAGCTGGGCTGGAACCTGTACGTCAGGCGCGGCGAGCACATCGTCCACGACCTCGAGCCGGTCTACCAGGACATGATGCGGCCGATCCCCGCCGAGTACGACTTTGTCATTGAGGGCACGGGGGACGACTTCACCTTCGAGCTCGACATCGACGACGAGGACAACCTGCTCGAGCCCGGTGCGACCTACTACTTCTCGATTGCCAGCCGTGCCGATGGCACCATCGGAGGCTTCGCGATGGCCGAGATCTCCGTCGAGGGTGAAGTCGAGCACGATGATCCGCCCGAGGAAGTAGGCGGATGTGGCTGCCAGACCGGCCCAAATGCAGGGTGGATTGTGTTTATGGGCTTGCCGCTGTTGCTGCGCCGGCGCTCATAGATCCGTCAGGTCGGGGCGCGCACGGCTAGCTGACTCCGGTCAGGACCGGCTGCCTGGGAACGTTCGCAACGGTATGCGCTGACCACCGTCGGTCATCAAACGTCGGCGGGACCTCAGTTTTTGGTTGGCAGGGACACGGACGTAGTGCACCACACTGCCAGCAAATATTGGCCTCCCGGAATCTCCACTCGTTGCGTCCTGCCCAGTCCCACTCGCTGCTCTGGTACCTAGCCTCATTGCTCTTGGGGCTGTTCGCCGTTGCGCTCGTCGCGGCGAGCGTGCTGGGCTTCGTTGCTGGGCTGCCCTTCTATGTGCTGGGCGACACCGCTCGGGACGAATCAGAGCTGCGCAGCATCTTCTCGGCCGGAGGCACTGCGGGTGTGGGCTTCGGCCTGCTGGGCACGGGTCTGATGGTGGCCATGTTGCTGTACACGCTGCGCAAGTGGTTGCTGCGGTGGAGCTTTCTGGGAGATGTGGGCCACTGGCTGCGCTTTCACATCATCTGCGGAGTCATGGGACCGGTCTTCATCCTGCTCCACACATCGTTTCACTGGCCGCGCGGCCTCATCGCGGTTGGATTTTGGTGCATGGTCCTGGTCGCCGCGAGCGGCGTGTTCGGCCGGTATGTGTACGGGTGGTTTCCGCGCTTGGCGGGTGGCCGGGCCATGGCGTGGAACGACGCCCAAGAGCGCTTGGCTGACCTGCGTGCAGAGCTTGTTGTCGCCACGGCTTGCGCACGGGGCGACCGCATTGGCCAAGCGGTGAGTCTGGTCCAGGACTTGGACATGGAGGCGCACTCGGTGCACGACTTGATGCGCCTAAATCGCGAGCTGTTGCGGCGCCGCGCCAAGATGCGCTCGCTGTTGAAGGAGGCCGAGCTGCCTACCGACGTCAATCGCCGCGCCAGTGCGATGCTGGCCGAGCAGCTGCGGCTGAAGGGCGGGCTCGAGTCGATGCGCGTGGCCAGTCGGATGTTTCGCTACTGGCATCTGTTTCACCGTCCGCTCGCGGCGGCGATGTACCTGATCGTCGCCTTTCACATCCTGGGCGCTGTGCTGTTTGGCGGCGCCTTCGCTCCTCTATACGCGCTGGTGGCTTCATGATGTGGACTGTGCCCTATGTGGTCGTCGTCGCCCTGATTGCGGTGTTCTTTGTGTTCCCGGCCTTCCTGCTGTTCCGCTGGGAGGAGCACGAGGCCCGCAAGGAGTGGGACGCGGCGCGCGCATCGGAGCGCAACGAACCCGTCAGCATGCAGCCTTGGGTCGACCCCTCGGCGTGCATCGGATGTGGCACCTGTGTGCTGGCTTGTCCCGAGGGCAAGATTCTTCGTGTGGTCGATGGCCAGGCGCGCATGGTCGGCGGCTCCCACTGCGTTGGACACGGCGCCTGTGCGGCGGCCTGCCCCACGAGTGCGATCGAGCTGGTCTTTGGCAGCGAGCGGCGCGGCATCGACTTGCCCGAGGTGAACCCTGACTTCAGCAGCAATGTCCCTGGGCTGTACGTCGCCGGCGAGCTCGGCGGCATGGGCCTGATTGCAAACGCTGTTGAGCAGGGAATCCAGGCCGTCGACCACATCGCCGAGAGCCTCGAGTCGACTCCGGAGGGAGGCTTCGACCTAGTGATTGTCGGTGGCGGCCCTGCTGGCATCGCCGCTGGCATGGAGGCGATTCTGCGCGGCCTGCGCGTGTTGGTATTGGAGCAGGGCGAGTTCGGCGGGGCTGTTCGGCACTATCCGCGCCAGAAGCTGGTCATGTCACGGGGGTTCTGCCTGCCGGGCATGGAGGCCGTGCCGGCTGGCACCATCCGCAAAGAGGCCCTCATCGAGGTGCTCGAAGCGGCTGTGTCCGAGGCCGGGCTGCGCATCGCCGAGAAGGAGCGGGTCACGGCGGTGGTCAAGACCGAAGCGGGCCACTTTCGGGTCCAGACCGACCAGCGCGAGGTCGCCGCGGCCCGGGTGCTGTTGGCGGTCGGCCGTCGCGGGACCCCCAGGCAGCTTGGTGTGCCCGGCGAGGAGCGCACCAAGGTCATGTACCGGCTGCTGGAACCCGAGCGCTTCACCCACAGC
>CAYYHT010000047.1:0-19410 GCA_964471355.1 uncultured Enterobacteriaceae bacterium | reverse complement strand
GCCAGCGGCACAGCCCAGCTTTAGGACCGCGTGGGCCAGCTGCGGTGTCGGCGTCACCTCGTCGTACAAGTAGACCTGGAGTCCACGAGCGGCACAGACGCAAGCCGTGTCTTCAGCAAACACGCGGCTGTTGTGGCGGCCGTCGTAGCCAATGACGATTCCGCGAGCCTTTGCGGTATCGCTGGCGGTCAGCAGGTAGTCCGCCAGGCCCGCGCTCACTTGCCGCACATTGGCCCGATTCATGGCGTTGGGACCGGCGCCAATGCGCCCTCGAAGCCCGGCGGTGCCGAACTGCAGCCTGGCACCAAAGTGCGCTTGGAGTGCCACCGGGTCTGCAGCGGCGATCAGGTCGTCGGTCTGAGCCCGCGTCTGGGGGTCGGGGTCTTGTGCCTGCCAGGCGCGGGCGAGTTCAATCAGCGCGTCGGTGTTCATGCGAAGGGTTGTACCGCACATAAGCGCTCTGTACACTCCCCGTCTCTCTTAGTGCGGAACGACCATGTCTCTACAGGACCTCTCCCGCGAAGACCGAATGAGGCTCATGCGCTTCGTCTGTTCCTTCGCCTGGGCCGACCTCGAAATTGTCGACGCCGAGCGGGCGCTGGTGCACGATCTGGTGTCCCAGCTCGAGCTCGATGAAGAGGACAAGACTCAGGTCGAAGAGTGGCTCAAGCACCCGCCGCGTGCCGAAGAACTCGACCCCCAGGACATTCCGGTCGCCCACCGCCAAGTATTCCTCAACGCCGCCCTCAAGATGGTCGCCGCTGACGGCGTGATCGACAAAGACGAGGTCGAGAACTTCGCCCTGTTCGAGAAGCTGCTGCGCTAGGCGCCTAGGCCGCGCGCTTTCCCTTCTTCTTCTTGAGCTTGCGAAGCTGCCAGCCACGGGCCGCGAACTCCGGCCAGACGTCACCGGTCTCGGGGTCGCTCAGCCAATCCATCTGCAGCTTCTCGGGCACCCGAACGACGTCGACCACGACGTGCGTACCGAACACCTGGTCCCAGATCGAGCTGGTCACACCGTGGTTTGACTCGGGATTGTGGAAGTGGTGGAAGAAGTGATTCTTGCGGGCCCACCTGCCGTATCGAGTCTTGGCAGAGTGAGTGTGCAGGCGCATGTGCAGCCATTCATAGTACAGATAAAAGCCGACAAATCCGACGGCATATGGCGCGGCGATGGCGATGCCTGCAACCAGCGACACCAAGCACGTGATGATGGGCACAACCACCATGGCCCCCAGCAGCTTGATCTGGGGCGATGCGAAGTAGTTGCCCTCGCTGTGGTGACGCGTGTGCTCCTTTCCAAAGAAATTGGCCTTGAACTTGAGCAACCGGCGGTCGTGACCGGCGAACCGGTGGATGAAGTACTCCAGAAAGGACCAGGTGCAGACACCGGCGAGCGCCGCGACAACAGACATCATGAGAAGTCTCCCTTGGCGCCCCAACCCCTCAACAGGGTGTGCACCATCTCTGTGGACATGCGGTCCAGATCAAGTAGTCCAGGCGAAAAGCGAGCCTGCTTGCGAAGCTGAAGCACGCCTTGGATGCCCGAAAACATAGTGAGCGCCCGCAAAATGGGGTCGCCCTCGTCAATCAAGCCCTTGGCCTGGGCCTCGGCAAAGGCCAGTGCGAGCGGCTGCAAGGCCTCGGTCAGCGCGTCCATCGCCGGCTCGGCCTCGACGCGATCTTCGACCAAGATGCGCGGGTGGGCCATCATCATGGCCACCATGCCGAAGCGATTGGGTCGGGCCAGCGCGACGTCCTTGAACGCCAGCGCGAACGCTCGAATGCGCTGAATCGGATCGAGGTCACTGGCGAGATTGCCGCTGACCTCTTGGTGAAAGTCACGGATGGCCCGGGCCACAAGCGCGATCATCAGAGCGTCTTTGCTCGAGAAGTACCGGTACAGAGCGCCCGGCGTGTAGTCCACTTCCTTGGCCAGCTTGTTGACCGACAGCCCGTCAAAGCCCACATCGACCACCATGCGCATCGCCGTGTCGAGGATGCGCTCGAGGTTGGCGGCGCGGCGGCGCTGTCGAGGAGTTGCGTGAGTCATGATTACAAAGTAAATGGTATTCACGGTTTTCGCAAGTGCTGAGATCGAGCCCAAGGAGCGGCGAGTCTGTGCTCGCCAACCGGCATGAAAGTCCTCTCCGAACTGTACTGTGACGATCACGGACGACACCGTCCGCCGCTGGCCGAGGTCTGGTTGCCCGACGGTCCCGGTCCGCATCCCCCGGTCTTGGTCACCCACGGCGGCGGCTTCATCTTGGGCCACAGACGCATGAGTGCTGTTCGGCACACAGCGTTGCATCTGGTCAGTCAGGGCTTTGCGGTCGCGTCCTTCGACTACCGACTCGCCTTTCGTGGGGGCCGCCTGCGCGAGGGCATCGAAGATGTGATCGCCGGCATGACCTGGTGGCGAGCCAACGCCGAGCGCTTCCATCTTGACGAGGCCAAGATGGCGCTGGTCGGTGTCTCGGCTGGGTCAGCACTGATGATGTTGGCGGCCGAACAGCTGGGTCCGGTGGCCAAGGTTGTGTCGATCCACGGTCCCATGGACTGGCGGCTCGTTCCCGGCGGCGGCCTGACGCTGACTCAGCGCCTGTTGTTTCAGCACAGTGATTCGGACCAATGGATGCAGCAGTCCCCCATGAACTTCGAACTCGATGTGCCGCTGCTGGTGCAGACAGGCACCGCTGACCGACTGGTCGTGCCCGAGAATGCCAAGCGCCTCGAGGCTCGACGCCGTGAGCGCGGCCTGCCGATCGAGACCAAGTGGTACGAAGCTGGCCACGGTTGGCTGCGCAAGCGCGACCACCCGGAGTTCGGACGCGCGATGGCCGACCTCTCTGACTTCCTCGCTGCGTAGGGTTAGACCGGCCGACTGGAGCGACCCATGGCCCAATACGGAAATCTGTTCATCGGCATCGCCGGCATGATTGGCGCCGGCAAGTCCACGCTGGCCACCGAGCTTGGCAAGCACCTCGATATCGACGTCTACTACGAGCCCGTCCAAGACAACGAGTATCTTGAGGACTTCTACCGGGACACGGCCAAGTACTCATTTGGCATGCAGGTGTACCTGCTGAACAGACGCTTTCAGCAACACCAGGAGATCATCTGGAAAGGCCGGCCCGCCGTCCAAGACCGCACGATCTACGAGGACTCAGTCTTTGCCAAGATGCTGGCTGCCACCGACCTGATGGACGAACGCGACTACCGCACCTACCAGCAGCTGTTCAGCCACATGTCCAACTTCATGTGCAAGCCCAGCGTCATCGTCTACCTCGACGTGTCCCCCGAGCGCAGCTTCGAGCGCATCGAGATGCGCAACCGCGGCGTCGAGAGCGGAATCAGCCTCGAGTACCTGAAGGCTCTTCACGCCGGCTACCAAGAGTTCATCACCGAAATTTCCAAGACGATTCCGGTCATCAGCGTCGACTACGACCGGTTCCCCACTGCCGAGCAGATGGCTGACGTGATCATCCGCGAGCACCTGAACACCAGCTTCTTGCGGAGGGTCACGGCCTTCGACCCGCACAGGTAGCCGGGGATGTGTCGCACCGCGCCAACGATCATTGCTTTCTGCTTCCTTGCCAGCGCATGCAGCCCGCGAACAGTCGTCAGCTATCCCGGAGCACGCCACGACGAATCCTGCACATTGGAGAACGTCACCGACGGGCCCCCAGAACAGTTCGAGGACAGCTTCAACGTCGACCAATCGGCTGCCCTCGCGGGAGAGCGCACCGCCAACGCGATCTGGTTCAACGGTGACACCACCGAGGTCGCCGTGCTCGTCGAGGTGGATGCCACCACCCTGTACCGTCAGACCTACACCCCCAGCTCAGAGCAGACAGACTGCCCGGACACCTGGGCCCTGGGGGTCGATGTGATGGTCACATCAACAGATCCACGGATCGATCTGTCATGGTCCCAGCAGGTGAACCCCGAGCAGCGGTCCTGGGCGTTGGGCAATCATTACGACGATGACGCTGCGGTCCGCTTGATCGAGCAGGCCGACCGACCCGAGCCGGCGAGTCCGCCTGCGATACTCCACGTCACCTGGAACGAGGGCGCGATGAGCGGGCAAATCACCGCGGCAGACCCCACAGAGACCGTCGATGCCGAGCACGAGCTGCTGCGCTTCTGACCGGTGACCACTGCAGAGGAAAAGAGAAGATCGGGAGTCGCTGTGTGCCGCGAAGGGTGGAAGGGCGGGTGTTCATGGGTCGATGAACTCTTCACATTCGTCGGGGCGGGACCTGATCCGGTCGCGCCTATTCCGGTGAACAATCCTCTGGACAGTTGCAGAAGTGCTCAGCCTCACCACAGCTTCCATCGCCACAATCCACGCAGACCATGATGGCAGGGGGAGCATCGCCAATGCCGCAACCTTCTGCCAACGCATCGATCGGCTCGTCCGACGGCACGTACATGACGTTAACGCTGCTCAGCTGTCCACAGCAGCGGCCCGGATTCCGGGCATCGTAGGCCTCGCCGACGGTCAGGCATGTCCCTGGCAGACCTTCACACCCCGCCCCGATGGCGAGCGCCAACAACAGAGGGCCCAGGCGATTTCCGTCGAAATTCTGTGTACGCATACGTCTACTCGGGCTCCCGCCAATATTCCCGCACCGGCTCGGGCAATCCCACGGGCTGTCTGATCGGAATAAACGCACCCATGTGGACCCGACTCCCGGCAAGCCCACGAGGGGTCAGGAAGGTGCCAATGCGCGTCTGCAGCCACGGTCCATCCAGCGCTGCGGAAGCATCGAGTCCCGCTCGTCCTGAAGTGCTGATCGACACTCCGAGCTCGGCCGTCGCACCAGGTCCTGGCCACCAGCCGCCACCAAGGCCCACCCGCAGCGGCCAGGTGACGCCATAGCGGGCTCCTAGGCTGCTGTGCCAGTCTCCGTGTACCTTCCAGATGTGCACCGCAGGTCCGTAGCTGGGCGATGGGTGTTCCTCGGCCCACATCACGAAGTTTCCATCGTAGGTGCCGGATCGTTGCGTGTACCACTGAAGCTGGTACCAGCCGTCAAGCCCCGCTCCAAGACGCCGCTGGCCGGCGGGGAGCTGCCCGAGAGAAATTGTGAGGCTGCCTCCAAACACGAAGGACTCGTTCCAGCGATCACCTGGAAACTCGGCACTGGCCGCGGTCACCAGGACTATTGGTAGTATGAACAACAATTCATCGGCAGTTGGGGGCCTATTGATAGCCTCGGAGCGTGCCACCTCTCCTGCCAGCGGGTGGCCTCGATACGGGCCTGAAAGAGAGGCGCGAGGGCGGTGCCGGTCACGATCGGCCCTGCGGAGCCGTCAGTGGCCATGCCCAGGCCAAGTCCGCCGAGCAGCCCCGCACCATGTATGTACCCTCCGTCGGCAACATGGGCTGGGTACATCGCGCCCCCCTGCACTGTGAGCTGATTGAAGAAAACCGGTGTAGTCGGCTCTGACCCGGGCGCGGGTGCGGGCGGCCTCGCAGGAATCCAGCCAAACTGGGCGCTGGTCCGCGCCACTGGTGTCACGTGGTTCTGCACTGCATCCAAGTAGGACGAGCGGTGCCAGATGGCCTCGGCTGTGGCGTCGACGGCTACGCCAAAGCGACTGCGATCCGCAGCAGGGCCCAGGCTTCCCAGTAGGCTGATACCAAGAAAGGCGCCGGGAGAGAGGTTCCGTTGCCAAGACGGCTGGGCATGGGCATCCGAAGCCACGCAACAGACACCGACCGTGATGAACAGCGCCTTCATGACGGATTCGTGAAAGTAGCTCGGGCTCTGGGGCGGACCGTAGCCGACAGCTGGACTCATGGTCGATAGGTAACCAGCCTGCTCCGATGATGACCCTCCCCGCCATTTTCCTGCTCACCGCCCACGCCCAGGACACTCCGGCAGCCCCGCAGGCACCTTCTGTCGGCGTCGGGCTGCTTGTGGGCACGCACATGCGCCCGGCGGCTGGTGCTGACGTCGAGCTCCAGCTCGCCCACGTCGTCGGCCGGGCACGCATGACACGAAGCTCTGTTCCCTTCGAACGGGTTGCCGCGACCCTCGACGCGGCGACCTGGAACCCGGCTGCGCCTCCAATCTGGGAGCAGCGGCTGGAGTTGAGGCTTGGCGTCAATGCCTCCGACCACCTGCGTGTCGGTCTTGGCCTCGACAGCACCGGCTTCGCCCCGGGCTCCCGCCGCTTCTTGGCAGGTCACGTGCGGAACTTCGGCGTCACCCGCTTCGGACCGCAGATCAGTGCCGGGGGCCTGGTTGGAGGCGTTGATGTCCGCGGAGTGGCGACCTGGCGAGCCACGGTCGCGAGCCGTTGGGGAAGCGAGGGATGGCCCGATGAGACGGCTATCCATCGCCAGTCACACATGGCCGGCAACATCCTCGCAGGCTGGCTCGAAGCACGGCTGGAACAAGGTTGGGGCTGGGTCTCGATCGAAGCAGGGGCCATCCATATCCACCAGAGTCGCTACGAATACGTCGCCATCGACCCGTACCCCGTACGGTGGGCTCCTCATGCGACAGCCACCATCGGCATGCGCCTGAGATAGCAAGCACCGAACTCCGATAAATAGGATTCCAATGCAGCAGTCAATGTTCGTTGCATGTTGCACAGCATAGACCCACAGGCGGCCATGCGTGCGATACTCACGCCCGTGGCGGATCAAGGGCATCAATTCGATGACTGGCGACTCGAGGAGTGCATCCGAGAGGGTGGCTCGGGATCGTTGTGGCTTGCCACCAACGTCAAGACGGGCACTCAAGGGCACCTCAAGGCCCTGCAGACCTTTGCCCAGGACATCGAGTCCTTCGCCAACGCTGTCGACGCGCTGGAGAGCGCACAACACCCCGCGCTGCCCGCACTGCTTGGCAGCGGGGGCGACGACGAGCACATCTATGCAGTCGCCGAGATTCTGACCGGCGACACCCTGGCCACCCGCATTGCGAAAGGAGCCATGGCGCCTCGCGAAGCCGTTCAGACCTTTCTGACCATCGCCGGCGCATTGAAGACCGCGCATGCCAGCGGAATTGCCCACCGGAAGCTCAACCGAGAGGCGATTGTCTTCACCGCCACGGGACCGAAGCTCAACGGCCTCGCGATGCACCTCGACGACCATCGCACCGCCGAGGCTGCCATTCCAAAGGACATCGAAGAGCTTGGCATGCTGCTCTTTGAAGCGCTCACCGGCACCGAGATTGACATCCTCGACGAGAAAGTGGCCGTCTACGATCCCGGACCCGGCGTCCACCCAAATCTGCGTGAGGTCGTGCTGGTCGCGACGCATCCGTTTCCGACCGAGCGCTACGAAGACATCGGGGCGTTCATCACAGCACTGAAGCTGGCAGAGTCCGCCGGAGCCGGCTCGGCCGTCGGCGGGGTGCTCAAATGGGGCGCTGTGCTCGGGGTCGTCCTCTTGCTGGGCGGCGGCATTTTCCTCGCGGCCAGCACCGGACTGGTGGCCAGTCTGTTGGCGGTCGACCTGACGCAACTCGCTCCCCAACCCACACAGTCCGGCACGACGCCCCCCGTCGCCGACGCTGTCCCCACGGGTACACCTGACGTGCCGGTTGTGGACACACCGAGCCCAGATCTTCCTGCGCCTCCACCTCCTCCTCCCCCACCTCCGCCCAACCCCAACGCCGACACTCCACCCGACGTCCCATCAAATGTGACCGAGCCCGAGCCCGCGGGCACAACAGTGGCCATGTACTTCCACTCCGCACCCGAGGGTGCACGGGTGTTCGTCGACGGCAGGGAAATCGGCGTGACCCCAATTCGAAGCGTGCCCTTGACGGTCGGACGCCATAAAATCCGCATGACCCGGCCAGATGGCGTCGAGGTCAAGCAGACCATCAAGGTCGGGAAGCGGCAGTACGTCAGATACATCTGGCGCAATGGCGTCAAGATCGAGGGCTTCCAGTAGTGCTGCAGAGTGGAAAAAAGCTGGGGGACTGGGTGCTGCAGAAGCGCATCGGCGAAGGCTCCATGGGCGACGTGTGGCTGGCTCACTCCACCATGTCCGAGCGCCTGCGTGCCGCGGTCAAAGTCCTCAAGCCCAATCCCTTCGACGCGCCACGCGAGCGCTTTGTCCGTGAGATCGAAGCGCTGGCAAAGCTACAGCACCAAGCGATTGTTCGCGTGCTGGGGTGGGGCGAGGACGAAGACAGCGACATGCTCTTTCTGGCCATGGAGTGGCTCGAAGGCGACAACCTCGCTGTCCGGCTCGCCCGTCGTCCGCTGACCGCGCGTGTTGCGGTCGAGGCATTTGCGCTCATTGCAGAAGGACTGCAGCACGCCCACGATCAGGGGTTGTCCCATCGCGACATCAAGCCCGCGAACCTGATGCTGACCAACGAGGGCGCCCCCAAGATTCTCGACTTCGGCATCGCGCTCGATGACGACCATTCCAGGCTCACCAATGTCGGCTCGATCACCGGCACCGGCCCGTACCTGCCCCCTGAAGCATTCACCGACGAGAACTACCAGCCGCGCCTTGGCGATGTCTATGCAACGGGTGTGGTGCTGTGCGAGGCATTGACCGGCAAGCGCGCATTCCGCACCGACCCCAAGCTGTCGGGGCGCCACAAGGTCGTCGCGCTGATGGAGCTGAAAGAGGCCGCTCCGCTCGACCCCGGCGAAGAGTTCTCGGGACAGCTTCGCGCCGTGGTGCGCGACGCCACCCATCCAAATCCAAAGCTGCGGTTCACCACCGCCAAGCAGCTGGCCCAGGCACTCCGCAAAGTAGACATCGGTGCAGACCCGCACGACGTGCCTCCCCCCACTGAGCTGCCGTCGTCGATGATGCCCATGATCGCGGTCGGCATCGGAGGAGCGCTCGTGGCCTTCGGCCTGCTGGTCGCCGCGGTGCTCTTTCTTCAGTAGCCTTTCAGCGCCCACTTTCGGACTTTCTTGGCGCTGGACGTAGGCTCAAAGCCGTTCTGGGCGACCAGTGTGTAGCCGAGTTCCTCGTCCATCCAAATCAGCATGTCAGCCTCGGTATTGGTCCGGATCGAGGCTGTAGCGACGAATCCATCGGTAGACCTGCTGCCGTGATCGGCCGCTCGCGGCGGCGGCCTTGGTGACGACCCCGCGGTGCGTGCGCAGCAGCGTCTCCACTTCTTCTTTGGTTGGCATCTCTTCGCGCTTGGGTGCCAGCTCAAAGCGGCGGGCGAGCGGCGGTGGTGCCGTCACCTCTTGCCAGGACTCGAGGCGGTCGCGGACCAGGTCCAACTCCAGCCTGCTCTTGCCCGCACCACGCACCTTGAGCTCGGTCGCGGTAGCCAGCAGTTCGCGCACATTGAACGGCCAGCGATAGACCATCAGGGCCTCGGCCAGGTCCGGCGACAGCGGCTTATCGAAGCCCTCGAGCGCACTGGAAAGCAGCAGCAAGATGTCTTCACGGCGGTCCCGCAGCGGCGGCACCTTGACGACCATCTCGGCAATTCGGGCGTACAAATCACCGCGGAACCGTCCCTCATGCATGGCCACGCGAACATCGACATTGGTCGCCGCCACGATGCGCACATCACACGGCACCGGACGGGTCGCGCCAACCGGTGTCACCGCCCCGTCCTCGACCGCGTGCAGCAGCTTCGGCTGCAGCGCTGCGGGCATGTCACCCACTTCATCGATGAACAGCGTGCCGCCGATCGCAGCTCGGAAGTAGCCCTTTTGGTCCGCAGATGCGCCAGTGAACGAGCCTGCTTTGTGACCAAAGAACGCGCTCTCGGCGAGGCCCTCGGGAATCGCACCGCAGTTCACCGCGACGAAGTCCCCCGAGCGCCGGCTGGCCTGGTGAATGCTCCGGGCCACCAAGCTCTTGCCGCAGCCGCTCTCGCCCAACAGCAACACGCCGACCTCGTGCGGACCGAGCATGGCGACGGTCGCCCGAAGCTCACGCATCGACGGAGCCACCCCCACCAGCTCGGGCAGGTCGGCATCGGCGCACTCGACGGGCTCCATGCGAATGTGGGTGATGCTGTCCCCGAATCGCACGACGTCTCCGTCATGCAGGGTCGCTTCAGAGATCGGTGCGCCGTTCACCTTGGTGCCATTCCGGCTGCCATTGTCGACGAGCTTCAGCCCCGAGGGGGTGACGGTGAGCGTGGCATGGGTTCGAGACATGCGCGGGTCATCGGCAAGACGCACGCCGCCACCCTTTGGGTCGCGACCGACCAGTGTGGCCCCCGCGCCCAAGGCAAACGGGTCCTGCGAGACGATCTGTCCCCCGGTGTACAACACCCTGAGCGTGGGCACGGGGCGCACCGATTCGCCGGTCGCCTCGCTATCCATGGTCGTATCGACAGCACCCGGTGCCAGTGAACCGCCTCCTGTGCCCGCTATGATACGGCGGGGGTGCATCACTGTTCCTGCAGATTGGCCAGAAGTTCGATCGGTTTGTCGTTGAAGCGCTGATCGGCGAGGGCGGCATGAGTCGCGTCTACCGGGTGCGCGACCGGGCGAACGGCACCATCAGCGCGCTGAAGCTGCTGGCAATCCCCAACGAGCACGTGCGACGACGCATGCTCAAAGAAGGTCGCATTCAGTCCCGCATTCGCCACGACAACGTGGTGCCGGTCCACGAGATCTTGGACATTGGGGGGTTCGTCGGGCTGCTCATGGACCACATCAATGGGCCGACGCTGCACGACGTCATCGCGCGGCAGAATCCGACGCTCGATGAGGCCCTCGCACTATTTGGCGGAGTCCTCAGCGGCGTCGAGGCCGCCCATGCCCGCGACCTGGTGCACCGCGACCTCAAGCCCACCAACGTGCTGCTGCGGCTGACGGACGACGCCATCGTGCCCTTGGTCTGCGACTTCGGCATCGCCAAAGAGCTGGACGATCCCGAGGTGTCCGACCGCCGCAAGACCGGCACCAACGCCACTCTGGGCACGCCCTCGTACATGGCTCCAGAACAGATTCGCAACGCCCGCCACGTGGACGCTCGCGCCGATGTCTGGAGCCTCGGAGTGCTCCTGTACGAGCTGTGCACCAACACCACCGCCTTCCCGGGCGACAACGTGCTCGATGTCATGACAGCGGTCAGCAAAGGGCAGCTGCGCCCCCCCAAAGAGGTGTGCCCCGAGCTGCCCGATGCCATCTGCGCCATCATCAATGACAGCATCGTCGTCGACCCTGCAGGCCGCATCGAGTCGGCGCTGGCCATGCGCGGCCGCTTGCAAGACGCAGGGTTTGCTCTGGCCGATCGACTTCCACGCCACGGGCCCATCGACGACGCGGTCCACAAGGCACTCGACCATCGCCGGGACGTCCCGGACAAGCTGACGCCGATCGGTGGACCTGAAGTGCGCATGGTCGCGACGCAGTTTCAGACAACCACAGGCGGGCATGGGGCCACGACCGATGACACACAGACACCTGGTGCGACGCCCCCCCGCCTCGATGCTCCCCAACACAGGCCGGCGGCCACCACAAACCGCCCACCTGTTCGGGTGGGATTGCGAACCATGGAGATGGCCGCGGTGGCGGGGTTGGCCGCACTCATGACAGCGCTGGCGTTGAGCGTGATGGCTGCCGTCGCACAGCAGGAATTGAACCGCAAGCAGAGCGAGGTGATGACTCTGCCTCAAGCCCCCTCACAGCCGGAATCCGCCGGCAAGGATTGAGGCTACCTGGTGGCGGGCACCAGCGTCGGCACGCCGTCCCGGACGTCCGTCGCCAGGAAGTGGCTGTACTGACGTGCGGCGTCCACGCGGTCAAAGATGACGAAGTGGCCATCTCCGCCGCCAACGGGCTCGTACAACCGAACCAGCGCAGTCTGGCCGGAACCGGCGTGGTTGGCGGTCACGGGCTCCTCTGTGGCCTCAGTGACGTTCTCGAGCGGCACGCTGACTCCGGCCACCTGCTGAACGCGCAGAGCGCGAGCCAAGGCATGCTGGGTCTCATCGGGCGAGTAGCTGTCGGTGACACCGAACGAATGCAGCACGTCCTTGGCGGGCACCCCATCGACCGGGTCGGCGAACATGTGCACCGCGTGGTTGATGCCGTCGGCGCGCTCGGAATAGCCCTGCACCAAGTTCAGCAGCGGATGGTAGCGGGTGAGCTTGGAGTCCGCGATGCCCACGCTGATGGCCGTAGCGAGGTTGGATGGATTGGTCTTGTTCAGCAGAGACTCGATGAGCAAGCCGCCTGTGCCAGACATCACGACCGCCTGAATATCAGCCTCGTAAGGGGCGTAGTTCATGCCGGCGACGCCGCCCTGAGAGTGGCCCATGTAGTAGATGTGGCTGGTATCGAAGCGAATCTCGTCTCCGATGTACGAGTCGTCCACGGTCACGCCTTCTGAGAACATGCGCGTGATGGCGAACCAATCGACCGCCGACTGCAGACCGTTGTCGCGGGCCGCCGTCGGATTCAGCGGATTGAAGTACAGCACATCGGAGTCGTAGGCCGTGGGATCGAGCTCAAGCCAGGCGTCGCGCCAGTTCTCTTTGTGTGCGCGCGGGCCGTGCAGCACCTGATCGATGGTGAACGTGGCGAAGTTGACCTCGGTGGCGTCATCGAGTGTGACCTTGGACAGGTTGCTGGCCACACCGTTGAGCGAGGCGTTGCGGTACATGCCCCCGGTTCCGTGCCCGTACAGAACCACCGGCCAACCTTCGGCAGGCATGGTGGCGTTCTTTGGAATGGTCAGGCTGAAGTTCACCTGCTCGACTGTCGCCGGGTACATCTCGGTGAAGCTGAAGTCGATGCTGCCGCCGTCCGACGCCTCTTTGAACGGGGCTGTGCCCGTCTGGTAGATGGGCAAGCTCACGTTGCCCTGCAGCTCATAGAAGGCGTTGTTCTGGGTGCAGCCGCGGTCGGGATCGTCAGCAGACCCGTAGGACTGGTTGTCGTCCTCGCAGCTGACCAGGCCCGTGATGGCCGACAGTTCGGCTTGGTTTCGCACTGAAGCCCGAAGACGCTGTGGATAGGACGTCGGGTCACTGACCGTGAAGACCGTGGCCGAAGACAGTGCCGTGGCCGGCCACGAGGTGGTGTCGATGTAGTCGCGCAGCGGCTGGTAGGCCTCCCATGCGTACTGCAGTCGGGCGTCGTCGGGTGCGGTCTCGCTGAGCAGGGCATCGAAGTCGGGGTCTCGCGCCGCCCCGATGTTCGTTCCACGCTTGCGGATGCCCGTCGTCAGCAACGCCGCGTAAGTGTGTCCCGGCTTGAGCGGTCGCCCAGTTGTCGGATGCAGTTCGAACCAGTTGTTGCAGATGTATTGCCGGCGACCCGTGTGCGACTGCCATCCGGCGCTTGCCCGGACGCCAAAGTTGGGATCGCCGGGCGTGATGTCGACGATCGATGCGGTGCCGTCGCCGGGCAGCCCCATTGCGACGGTCTCGAAGTCGATGCGGTGGCTGGTGCGGAAGAAGACGGATTGGTTCGGACCGAAGCCATCAAAACCAGTCTCCATGGCCGAGTAGGCGTCGCCCACCACGTCGCCGAGCTGCTCGATCAGCACGCCGGGCCGACCGTGGCCACTCAGGTCCAGCGTGCCGTCTGCCAGTACGCGGGTGTTGTTGGGAAAGGGCATGCGATAGAACTCGGCGGCAGCCTCTTCGCCGGGGACCTCGAAATAGACGCGGAACTCGCCGGTCTCGTCATCGGGGTCCATGCACTCGGTGCCTGGCCAGAACGGCATCTGCACCCCAACGCAGGCACCATCGGGGCAGCTCAGGCCAATCTGGCAGTCGGTGTCCTCGGTGCAGGTGTCGCCGTGGGCGGCGGTGCCCGGGGAACCCTCATTTGAGCAGGTGCCATCGTTGGAGCAGATCAAGCCATAGGCACAGATGCCATTGCTGGCGCACTCAGACCCTATGCCCAGGGTGCCATCGTCACCGCCGAGTCGGCACACGGCGTCGCCCGCGCATGCCAAGCCCTCGACGCACTGACCTGGGCCGTCACAGGCCTCGCCGAACTCCGCGTCGCCTCCGCCAGTCACCACTTCGGTGTCATCGGGGTCGCCCTTGCAGCCCGTGAAGAAGAGGAAGAAGAGGCCCGCAAAAAGGGTGATTCTGCTCATAGATGCTCCATCCAGACGCAGACTAGCCCCCTGTTGACCTGCGGCGCCACAACAGAGCCATCAGGGTCAGTCCCCACAGCCCTGGGCCCGATGCTCCGGTCTGGCAGGAACAGCTGCCAGACCGCTCGGGCTCCGGATCGGTACCCGTTGAGACCGCGACTTGCACGCGCTCGATGGTGAAGTCGAAGGGAGTCAGCACCGTCGTGCGTGACGACGCCGAGAAGTAGACCTCATCGCCCGCGATCACATCGCCTTGCTCGCCCACCGAAAGCTCGAGCGCTCCAGTCCCCTCGCCCTCGACCGACCAATCGAAGTCGACCGGATAGGCGCCCGCAAGGCCCAGCACGGGCAACGAGGCGACTTCATGGCCGACATGGGTGTCGAGTCGGCCATATGCGCCCCAGCCCATCTCGGCGTCGTCGGGCAGCGACACTTCGAAGCGAATCCAGTCCACGCCTTCGGGAATGGTCGTCTTGAACTGCACGCCCAGCGGCATGCGCTCAAAGTCACCGGCAAACCCGGCGTTGACCATGAACAGATCCCTTGATTGCCCAGGCTCAAGGCCCACGACCCGGCCGCAGTCGACGAGGTTGAACGCATCGACTTCGGCGACGATGGCGTCGTGGGACACACCATCGATGGCCCCGACCGCCAACATCTCGCCTGCCGTGTCCAGCAGCGAGACACCCGCCTTGGGCCAGTCTTGATTGGGTACCCAAGTGCCGACCGCGCCAAACAGAAGGTCAGCGGTCACGTCCTCGCCCACATCGGGGTGTTCGATGAGGTTCCACATCAAGGCGCCCCAGATCTCGCCGTCTGCATGCACCTCACCGCGCAGATCGTCTGGGCATCGCCGGTCCGCGCTCAGGTCTCGGATGTGGCCGTCATCACTGCCAGAGCCCGCGTACTCCCCCATGAGCGGGTCGCCAGTCAACACCAGTGCGAAACCATCGGCGCTGCCTTCATTGAGCGAGCCGCCCGCCCAGTCCATGCCGTATTCATCGGCCGATAAGGTGCCCAGCAGCGATGTCTCGGTGACCACGGCGTGCCCGAACTCGTGGTAGACGACATCGGCGTCGTAGCCAAAGTCGATCCCCGTTTGTGGGTCGTGGCCAAACGACAGGTCGGCCACCCCATCGCCATCGAAGTCCCCGTAGAAGGCGTTGCGCATCTCGAAGTTGACGATGGTGTCGATGGGCCGGTCGAGAGCAAACCCATACCGATCAAAGAACCAGCGGCTGACGCGATCGGTGTGGAAGTAGACCAAGACCTCGGCGAGAGGATCGGGGTCGGAGTCGGGGGCGAAGTCGTACAGGTAGTCGCCATCGACGTCGGGCGTCGCCTGTTGCCCCAGCTCGTGGCATTCGGTGGCTCCAAATAAGCTGTCGTCCACCGTCCAGTCCACACAGGACCAGGCGGTTGCGTATTCCCCATGCAGCTGCTCATCCGAGACCAAGCCGGCCAGCTCGACCCGCTCGAGGGAGCTCGTCTCGGGGTTGCCCACAAAGACATTGGCCTCGGCGGAAAAGGACGTCGGCCGAGAGTGCAGGACCTCACCACTGCCGGCATCGACGACGACCCGAAAGGTCTGTGGCGGCGAGGCCGCGCTGACATCAACCGCCCAGGCCAGCAGTGGCCGGTCCTCCGCGTCGATCCAGACCACAAGCTCGCTCTTTGGCTGCCACAGCGAACCGCGACCAAGGGCCTGTGCAACCCGGCGCGCAGAGATCTCGGCCTGCGCGCTGGGCACGGCTGGCTCGGTGTCGACGGTCAATTCCGGCAGCCAGCGGCCATAGGTGGCGACCCGGACCCCCCAGGGGTCACGCGCCACGACCACATCGCCAAGCTCGACCGGCAAGCCAGAGACGGTCTGCTGCAGGCGGACCCGAGTTCCCGCGGCCCAATGCACCTGGGTCATGTCCCGAACGCCGGTCTCGGCGTGCGATGAGTACGAAATCAAGCACAGCAGCAGGGACACAATGGTCATCGCAGCTAGCGTACTAGCGACCTCGATACCTCGCTGCTGATCAGGGGCATCGCGCATAGTTGTTTACGGTGCCTTGACGGACGCGGTATACAGCGGTAGTCGGCCGGCCGCGGCCACGCCCGCGAAGAGCTTTGTGGAGACTCCGATATGCGCACCCCAATTGCAGCTGTTCTTGTCATGGCCCTCATGCCCATCTCTACGGCGATGGCCCAAGAAGAGACGGTCAGCAAAAAGCAGGTCCTGTTCACCGCAGCACAGCAGCTGTTCCGCGGCAACGAAGCCTCCTTCGCCCTGCCCGAAGACGCGTTCATCCGCATCGAATTCACCGCCGACGTCGACACCAAGTTGAACATCAACCTGCTGGGCGAATCCGAGCTGCGGTGGCCCGAAGCCATCAGCCAGCGCTGGAATGGCATCGCCAACGGCGGCAACGTCGAGCTGGTCACCGACATCGAGCTGGACCTCAAGATCCACGTCGACGCCTTGGGCCTGAGCTTCAGCTACGCGCTGTGGTCCCTCGAGATGGACTGGTCTGGCGAGCAGGACTTCGACTCCATCTTGTTGCCCGGTGCCGCCACCGAGAGCGTCACCGTCACCATCGACCCGACCGACATCTTCGCCTTCGACGAGGACTTCGCGTTCACGATTCCCGGCCTGAACGAGCCCGTCGAAGTCGCGCTCTACGGCGACATCAAGCCCAACAGCTACTGCACCCTGACCGGCGTGCGCATCACCACCGACGGCGAAGAGTTCGCCACCTTCGATGCCGAAGCCATGGTCGATGTGCCGCCCAGCAACCAGGGCGCCATGACTCTGCAGTCCCGCTGGGAAGGCGACAACAACTGCTCCTTTGGCCTCGACCTCACCCCGGGCATCGAGATCTGCGGCGGCGCCGGCGGCATCGCCGAGGGCTTGTGTGCCGACATCGAGTACACCTACCCCTGGAACATCGCCACCGACGAAAAGCTGATCAAGACCAAGCCCACCGACTACGAGCACGACCTGCCCGCAATCAACATGGGCGCCACGGTCGTCGACTTCGGTGACGTCACCATCGGCGACAGCGTCGAGCAGGAAATTACCGTCAACAACCTCGGCGAGATCGTTCTCGTCGGCGAAGCGGTGCTCTCGGGCGACGCAGTCTTTGACGTCAACCAGCCCGACATCTCGTCCCAGAAGGGCGCGGCCGACAAGATCACCGTCATCTTCGAGCCAGACTCCGCGGGCGACTTCACAGGCACTGTCACGGTCACCACCAACGACCCGGTCCAGGGTGAGGTCACCATTCAGGTTGCCGGCACCGGCATGGAAGCGGCAACGGGCGACACCGACGACACCGATGGGTTCGGCCAGGGCGGCCAGAGCGGCTGCGGCTGCAGCAGCGTCAGCGGCGGCGGCACCTCGGGCCTGCTGGTCTTCGGACTGCTCGGACTGCTTGGCTTGCGTCGCCGCGAGTAATCGCGCCTAGCGAGTCATCAGCTTGCTGACCGCCCGCATGACGCTGGCGTCGCTCTCGACAGCGTTGATGTCCTCGAGACGCACCCAGCGTGCGTCCACGGCATCGTCGCCTGCCGCGTAGTGGTCGGAGCGGGCACGCAGCAAGATGCGCACGTCAAAGTGCTTGTGGGCCGGATTGCCCTTCATCGCGGGAATGACGTGAATGTCCACGTCCAGCAGGCCAGCGCCCACCACCTCGGCGTCGGTGATGTCGGTCTCTTCAGCGACCTCTCTCAACGCCGCCGCCAACACATCGACATCTCCAGGCTCGACATGCCCACCGGGCTGAAGCCAACGGTTGAGCTTGCCATGCAAGATCAACAGCAGCGACTGGCCGTCGGCTGACAACACAAAGGCGCTGGCGGTGAAGTGTCCCGGGTCCCAGTGATCCCGTGCAAAGGGGTCTGCCGACGCGTCGCACAGCGCGAGCATCTGCTGCACGAAGTCCGCTTCGAGAGCATCGGTGGTTGGGTGGGCTTGCAGCAGCCCACGAAGATGCTGCAGTCGAGCCATGGCTACTCCTGTACCGGCCAAGGTGGCGGGACTTGACCGGGGTGGCTCTGCGTCATGCCGAGCAGGAACGCCGTCACAACCAGGAAGAAGTCCTCGGCATTGTCCAAGCCATCGACTCCCTCTCCGCTGTCGATCGCGGCATTGAGCTCGGCCACGTAGCTGGTGCACAGCTCTCGCTCCCAGTCCTCGATGACGTTCGATTCGTGAACACGCAGCAGGAAGTCCCGGGCCTCGACAATCGCGTCGATGTCGATGGGAGGGCTCGGGTTGAAGTCATAGGACTCGGGGTCATCACCGACGAGGTAGGCCACGTCCAGCAGGTACTTCACGTCCTTGTTGATGACCCGGTAGTCGATGGTCTCAGGGTCGTCGGCAGCCAGGTGATAGAACGAAAAGCCCAGGTTTACGTACCAAACGCCTGGGATGCCGGATTGCATAAACGGGTCTTGGTCGCTGGCAAAGATGGGCACCACATCGCGGTGGAAGTAGGCGATGTAGTCCTTTGTGAAGGCCGGAGCAGCCTCTTTCCAGCGGGCCTTGAGTCCGGGTTGACGCTCGAGACCGATCATCAGCTGCAGTCCCATGTCCGGCAAGAACGCTCTGCCAAGCGGATCGGCGCTGATCACAAAGTGAATGTCATCGAGCGGAAGCAGCGGGTTGTCCAGGAATGCGTAGGGTGTGGTCAGCCCGAACTCTTCGCCGTCGGTGATCAAGATCAAGATGCTGCGACCCGGGCGCTCCCCATCGTGCGCCAGCAGCAGCTCGGCGACCTCTAGCACCACTCCTACGCCCGCGGCGTCGTCAAAGGCCCCGTTGAAGATGTCCTGGCTGCCAGCGACCTCTTCCTTGACGCCTAGGTGGTCATAGTGCGCCATCAGCACGACATACTCATCTTTCAGCAGCGGGTCGCTGCCCTCGATGGTTCCCGCGAGTGCGATGTGCTCGTTGCAGACATGCGGGACCGGCACACCGGCGGCGTCGAGCATGAAGCCGTCAGAGCCGCTGCCTGGGTAGGCAAAGCGAAAGCCATCGGTCCCTTTTGGTTCGAGGCCCATGATCATCATGCGGTCCTCAATCATTTCACGCGCCATGGTCGAGCCCACCGAGCAGGGTGGACGGCCGCCAGTGGCGTCGTCGGCGATCTCATCGACGAAGTCCTTGACCCGGACCAGGTCGATGGACTCGATGAGTGCCTTGTCAGCGAGGTGGTCGAGGCCGTCTGAGGTGCCGCCACCACAGGCCAACAGCAGAGCGAGCCAAGTCATTCACCGTCCTTGTTGCGAAGGCAAGCCTAACAGACAGCGATACCGCTACGAATCGGCGTAGGATGGCCCATGCGCTGGATTGTTCCCTGGATGGTGGTGATGGCGATAGCGTGCGGTAC
>CAYYHT010000046.1:0-19593 GCA_964471355.1 uncultured Enterobacteriaceae bacterium | reverse complement strand
ACCCGCCGATGGAACCGTTCCGCGACATCATCCGCGAGGTTCTCGGTGTGGAGCGCGACACCCCACAAGCGACCATCGTGCGTCAGCTTCCCAGGTTGACCCAGCTGGGACTGTCACAGCTTCACATCGATGCAGCCGGCGGCTTGTTGGGTGTGGGTCAGGAGGTGAGCGCCCGCGACACCACCTGGAATGCCGTGCGAGCAATCGTTCGCGGCTTGCCTCGCGAGGGTCCGGTCATTGTCGCCCTCGAGGACATCGGACACCTGCGCCAGGCCGAGCTCATTCAGCTGCAACAGATGGTGCGCATCGCCCTCGACCAGCCAGTGGTCTTCCTGATGACCGCTCGAGGTCAAGCTCAGACCGAGTTCGCAGGCCAACAGATCGTGGCCCTTGATCGCTTCGGCGCCAAAGCCCAGCATCGACTGCTGCGAAACTTGCTCGAGGTGCGCTTTGTGGCCGCGAGCCTGGTCTCGCTGGTCGACCGTACCTGCGAGGGCAACCCGCTGTACCTCGAGCAGATGGTGAAGTATTTGGTGCAGTCCGGGCGACTCCGCATCGACAAGGGCCGTGCCGAGCTGGTCGATGAGAACGCGTCTGTCGACATTCCCGACAGCATGGCTGGACTGATTGCTGCCCGCATCGACGCGCTGGACCCGGCCTCAAAGGGCGCCCTGCAGCTCGCGGCCATCATCGGCCTGACATTTTCGGCGCAGCTGCTGGGCGAGGCGGCGGGACTCGATGACCCGACCCCTTTGGTGTCGGACCTGGCGAGTCATGGCCTGATTGTGCGCACCGACGGTGGGGGCGACGACTGGGCCTTTGGCTCAGAGCTCATCCAGGAAGCCGCCCTTCGCGGAATCCTTGGAGTGCAACGGCGGGACTACCACCGAATGGTGGCCGCAGCGATTGAGACCATCCACCAAGGCGCGACCGAGGGCTGGGCCGAGAGTCTTGCGACCCATTGTGCTGAGGGTGGCCGTCTTATCGACGCGGCGCGTTTTGCCCACATCGCCGCGCAACGACTCGAGCGCGAGCAGTACCTCGAGCGAGCCAGAGAGATCTTGGTACGGGGCCTGGCCTGGATTCGCGCCGTTCCCGAGAGTCCGAGCACGTGGGATGCACGGGTTCAGGGTGAAGCCATGCTCAACTTCCGCTACGGCGCGACAAGCCTGTTGCTGGGAGACAGCGTCGCGGGAGCCCGGGCTCTGCACGTCGCGGTCGACATTGCTTCGGACTGCGCCCTGCCCTGGATCGAGGTTCGCGCCCATGTCGAGCTCGGCCGCAGCTACCTGCATCGCGGGCGCATGGTCCTGGCGCGCGCCCACCTCGATCTGGCCCACGATCTGTTGGTCCTTGACCGGGACCCGGAGCTTGAGCTCGAGACGCTCGAAGCGTCCGCCGTCTTGGCCTTTGAGGAGGGCAAGAACGAAGCCGCCGAAGACCTGTGGCATGACGCGCTAGCGCTGGCCAAGGGAACGCCCGCGGCCGAAGCCCGCTGCCTGTTGGGTCTGGCAAACCGCTACCTGCGCTCAGGCGAGAATGATCAGGCCGCTCCGCTGCTCAACCGCGCGCTCGAGGCCGCCCGCCGCGCCGGTGACCGCATCCTCGAGGGCCGGGTGCTGAACAATGTGGGCCTGCTGCACAGCACAGTCGGGGACCACGAGGATGCCATCGTGTGGTTCCGCGAGGCACTGCAGGTGCGTGAGGGCATTGGCTACACACGCGGCGTCGCCATCAACCACCACAACATCGGCGACGCCCACTTCAACATGGGTCATTGGGCAAAGGCGTGGGTCGCGTTTGAGCGCAGCCGTGAGCTGGCCATCGAGATGGGCTGGGACCGGGGCACAGTGCTCAACGACGTCTACATGGGCTACATCGATGCGGTCAACGGAGACCCAGTCTCGGGATTGGCCAAGATCGAAGAGGCGACGCAGACCGCCGAACGCATCGGAGACAGTTCAATCTCCACCACCGGACTGTGGCTCTCGGGCAAGTGGTTGCTCGAACACGGCGAGGCTTCAAGCGGCAAAGAGCGCCTCGAGGCCGCTCTGCAGGAGGCAAGAGCCTATGGACTTCAGCCGATGGTTCAGGCCGTCGAAGAAGTGCTGGCCGAGCTCAATCACCGTCGCCCGGATTGAGCTCCGCGAACGACTCGATGAGCGCGCGAGACTCGTCGTCGAGCTGCTTCGGCACAACAATGCGCACCGTCAGGTAGAGGTCGCCGCCGTCTGACGCCTTGCCCTTCAGGCGCATTCGCGTGCCACCGCTGGTCCCTGCGGGAATGGTGAGGCGGACCTTACCGGTCGTCAGCCGAACCGAGACCCTGCCTCCGAGCAGTGCCTCGACCAAGCTGATGTCCAAGGTCGCCTCGCCAGCCGAGTCCGCACGAGGTGTGACCCCACGAGCGTCGGTGGCCGTCTGACTCTTGGGAGGATCGATCGGCGGCTCTTCCACCGGCGGTGCCTGTTTCGGTGGTGGTGACGGCGGTGGAGGTGGAGGCGGTGGGTCGGGCTTGCGCGCCGCCTTGCCGATGACCCGCACTCGAACCACCAGTGATCCGTAGGGCCCGCCATGGGGTCCGGCATCGCCGAGTCCTCGCTCCCTGAGAACTTCGCCATCGCGAGTGCTCGGCATCACCCGAATGTCCGCGATGTCCTGAATGCGGACCACTCCGGGGTCGTTGCTGCCGGGGCGCCAGCTATCTGCCCGCTGCATGCGGTAGTAGACCGCGGTGACCGTGCCGCCGTCACGGGCCACTGTCGCCGGCACGTCGAGCTCGATGTGCACGTCTTCACCGGCATGGGCCCCGGTGCGAGGCTGATCCGGCTGCCCAGGCCCTCGGCGGCGTCCACGCTTGCTGGTTCCAAAGCCGAAGTCGCCGAAATCCTTGAACAGGTCGTCGAGGTCTAGGTCGTTGCCGACGTTGCTGCGTCCGCCACCAGAGGATGGGTGGCCGCCGGCAGCATGGGCGCCGGTATTTCGAGGGGCGGACTTGGGGGCGCTCGATGCGTCCTCACCACCTGTCTTGCGCGTCGCCTCGTCACCAAATTGGTTGCTGACGTGGTTGTAGAAGGCGTCGAAAAAATCACCGCCACGGGGAATCTTTTTGGAGCTCCGCCGGTCGTACCGCGCGCGAGTGACTGGATCCATCAAGGTCTCGTACGCCTTGCGAGCAGCCTTGAATCGATCTGCCGCATCAGGATCGTCACCGGCCACGTCCGGGTGACATTCGCGAGCAATCTGACGAAAGGCACGCTTGATTTCCTGCGGGGTAGCCGTATTTCCGACGCCCAGCATGCTGTAGTAATCCGCCGCCATGCGCTCCCCGGAGCTCCCTATCTACGAACTCCGTCAAGGTTCATGGTGGACAGACTACCTCAAAGTTACGATGATAAGACTGTGGTTCCTGGTGGGTCCGCAAGAGGCGTGAATATGGGCAAGTACACAAACCCAGCGGGACTCTCCTGCTCCTTCTGCCACAAGCCGCAGCGAGAAGTGGACAAGATCGTTGCCGGACCGAATGTGTACATCTGCTCAGAGTGCATTCGGCTGTGCTTGGACATCATCCGCGACAACAGCCAGCACAAGCCCGTCTCGTGGGGCCACAGCGGCGTTCCAGCCCCGGCCAAGATCAAGGCCTTCTTGGACCAGTACGTGGTCGGCCAGGACCTTGCCAAGCGCAAGATCGCCGTCGCGGTCTACAACCACTACAAGCGTCTCGAGGCCAATCAAAAGGCGACCGAGGGCGATGTTGAAGTCCAAAAGAGCAATGTGCTGCTCATCGGGCCGACCGGCACGGGCAAGACGCTCATCGCCCAGACTCTCGCGCGCTTTCTCGACGTGCCATTCGTCATCGCAGATGCGACGTCACTGACCGAGGCTGGCTACGTCGGCGAAGACGTCGAAAACATCATCCTGCACCTGTACCAAGCGTCGAACAACAGCCTCGAGCGCACGCTGCGCGGAATCGTCTATGTCGACGAGATCGACAAGGTCACCAAGAAGAACTTCACCTCTTCGGTGTCCCGAGACGTGTCCGGCGAGGGCGTGCAGCAAGCACTGCTGAAGATCCTCGAAGGCACCGTGGCCAACATTCAGGTTCGCGGCAACAAGCGCCTGCCCAACCAAGAGACGATCCAAATCGACACGTCGAACATCCTGTTCATCTGCGGAGGCAGCTTCGAAGGCCTGGGCAAAGTGATCGATCAGCGTTTGGGCAAACGATCCGTGGGCTTCAAGCGCGAAGAGGACGCCACGGGAGACAAGAAAACCGCAGAGCGCGAGCTGCTGCAGAAGGTCACCACCGAAGACCTCGAAAAGTTCGGGCTGATCCCCGAGTTCATCGGCCGCCTGCCGGTGGTCGCCGTCATGAATCCCCTGGCCGTCGAAGACCTGGTCCACATCTTGGTCGAGCCCAAGAATGCGCTCATCAAGCAGTACCAAAAGCTGATGAAGTTCGAGAAGGTGAAGCTTCGGTTCGACGAAGAGGCCATTCGCGCGATCGCCGAAAAGGCCATCGACCGCAAGTCTGGCGCGCGTGGTCTGCGCGCCATCATCGAGACCGTCATGCTCGAAGTCATGTACGAGGTCCCCTCGGTCGAGGGTGTCTCCGAGGTCGTCATCGGCGAAGACGTCGTCACGGGCGAGGGTGAACCACACTACGTCCTGACCCAAGAACTCGGCGTGCCATCCTGACCCGATGAAACCAACCATCCTCATCGCATCGCCCCAGATGGCCGACCCGTTCTTTGAGCGCACAGTGGTCCTGCTTTGGCACCACGACGATGAGGGTGCGATTGGAGTGGTCGTCAATCGACACCTCGACCACGCCATCAGCGAGGTCATTTCAGCCGAAGACGGCGTGCAAGTCATCGACCATCGCCACAACCGCGTCAGCTGGGGCGGACCGGTCGAGACGACCTCTGGCACCGTCGTGACCAGTGGGAGCGTCGAAGAAGCTGAGGGCTGGACCCTTGAGTGCGGCATCAACATCACTCGCTCTCAAGACGCCCTGCATCGGCTGCTGGGGGCCGGCGAGCCGGTCATTCTGTGCCTAGGCTACGCGGGCTGGGGGCCGGGTCAGCTTGACCAAGAGATCCAGAAAGGTGGCTGGCTGTACGTCGACGCCGACCCCAAGCTCGTGTTCACCGAAGACCCCGAGCATCTGTACGAGCTCGCTCTGGGCGCGCTCGGACTCAAAGAGCACCAAGTGTGGATGCAGCCCATCGACGAGTGAGCGCTACGGGTTGCTGTCCGCGACTCCGTCCTCGTCGAGCATAGGCATCCACTTGCTGACCAACGCCTCGAAGGCTGCGCGTTCACTGCGTGGAATGGGCGTGCTGACGGGCATGCGGGTCTTCATGGCATCGACATAGCGGCCGCCTCG
Source organism: uncultured Enterobacteriaceae bacterium (assembly GCA_964471355.1). Taxonomy (GTDB): domain Bacteria; phylum Myxococcota_A; class UBA796; order UBA796; genus CAYYHT01. Next base: position 14,204 of record CAYYHT010000046.1, on the reverse strand, counting down.
CCACATCTGCCAGTGCAGGTGCGGCCCGGTGGACATGCCGGTTGAGCCGACCTTGCCAACCCAGGCTCCCTGCCCTACCCGCTGCCCCCTGCGCACGAGAATGCGCGACAGGTGGCTGTAGGAGGTCTCGTAGCCATTGTCGTGGCGAACCTTCACGTAGTTGCCATGGCCGCCGTTTCTGGCGGCGTAGGTGACCGTGCCAGAAGCTACGGTGCGCACCTTGGTGCCGGTCGGAGCACCAAAATCGGTGCCATTGTGCGGCCGACGTTTCTTGAGCACCGGGTGGAACCGGTTCGGATTGAAGCTCGACGTCACCCGGGCCGAGAACGCGAGTGGAGAGCGCAGGAACGGCCGCTGCATGCCCGTGCCGTCCGGGTGATAGAAGCCCTCTTTGTCGCCGACGACATGCCGAAGTGCTGTGTACTCCTTGCCCTTGTTCACGATGCGCACGGCATGGACGGCGCCCAGACGGGTCTTGCCAGTCTCGCTCTGCATCTGTTCGGCGACGATGGACAGCACAGCGCCACTCTGCAGTTCACTGTTGAAGTCGAGCTCGTACTCGAAGATCTGGGCCAGTAGCGCCAAGTCCTCGGGGCGCAGGCCGGCGTCGAGCCCATCGGCCCACAACGAGCGAGTGAGCACCACCTGGCGAGTCACCAGAGAGCTGCTGTAGGCGATCTCGTACATATGAGACTGCCAGCCAGCATCGGTTCGCTCGACCACAACGGTGTGGTCGCCATCGACGGCGTAACGGACTTCGACTACGTCAGACTTCCCATCGGTGTAGACGACCTGCAAGTCGCGGTCTGGGCGGATTCGAGCCAGGTCATAGTGGTCCAGGGCCGCGCTGCGAATGGCCGTCGCCGGCAAGCCCGCGTCCCCCAAGATCTTTCCGAAGGTGCTGCCGCGTCGAATGGGCAGGGCGACGGTCGTGCGGTCGGCCTCGAGCGCCGCAGGGGCGGCCGGAGCGGGCTCGATGACCAGCTCTGGGGCGGAAGGGACGCTCAGAAGGACGGCTGATGCCACCACTCCAAACAGCGCTATCGCTATCAATGGACGTTTCATGCGAGGGCTCGCGATGGGAGAGAAGTGACCGGCGAGGGACGCGCAGTCGGGGGGACTTCATGATCCCACGATCTCTACCTGAGTACCAACACCACTAGCCCCATGATGCCCAGCCCAGCAATGCCAAGCACACCACCCACAAGCACGCCCACCCCGGCCATGACCAGGACAGAAGGCCCGCTTTTCTTCTTTTTCTTCTTGGTCCCGCCAGTGGATTGGCCGACGACTGCATTCGAGCCACCGCCCGCCTTTTTGCTGCCGCCAGATGGCGCAGCGGCCGGTTCTCGCTTGGCAGCCGCCGGAGGACCGAGGTCGTCATAGGACCGTCCGCTAGCGGGAGCGGCGGCTTCAGACTGTGGCTTGGGAGGGGGCGTACTCGGAGCCTTGTCGCCATCTTGCGCCGTGCTTCCCTCGGCGAAGGCGTCTTCGTCATCGCCCTGCAGAATCAAGCCTTGAACCTGGATGGTGCGCCCAACCAAGTTGTCTTTTTCGGCGACCGACAGGGCCAGGCGTTGCTTGAGCAGCCCGGGCACAACCGCCCGGGACCACGTGCGCAGGCCCTGGCCTGATGCGTTCTCGGCGGCGTCGAGCAACATGCCCTCGAGCTCCTTGCCATCGGGGCGCTCGGCCGGATCCCAGGCAAAGACCTTTCGAAGGACAGGCAGCAACGGAGAGTAGTTGGGCGGCAGCTCGGACATCCGGCGCGCGACGCGTTCGTTGAATCGCTTTTGCTGGACTCGCGGAGCGCCCCATTGCTTGGCGGCGGCGCACTCCCACATGGTCAGGCCCAAGCCGTAGATATCGACAGCAGGCGTCGGGTCCTGGCCAGCCAAGATCTCGGGCGGGAAGTAGTTCAGCGTGCCCAATACCAAGCCCTGAGTCTGGCTCTCGCGGCTGTCGAAGGCTGCACGAGCCACACCGAAGTCCAGCAATTTTACGCTGCCTCGGCTGGTGATCATCACGTTGGCAGGCTTGACGTCACGGTGGATGACCGCGAGCGGGGCGCCGGTATTGGGGTGCGTCGCGCCGTGGGCTCGGTACAAGGTGCCAGCGAGCTCAGCGCCGAGCTCTGCGAGCGCCTTTGGCGGCACGCCGTTGTCGAGCCCCTCGACGATGTCGGCGAGGTCGACACCCTCGACGAACTCCATGATGACCGCATCACGGCCTTCGACTGCGACGAGTTCTGACACGCCAAGGACTGATTCGTCCTGCAACATGCCCAGCAGACGGGCCTCGTCTCGCATTCGTGCAAGGAAGTGCTCGTGGTCGGCCGCGGCTTGCTTCATCACCTTGACCGCGCAAGTACGGGAGAACCCACCGGGGGTTCTTAGTTCGGCGTGATACACCGAACCCATCGCCCCGGCACCTACCAGGCGGTTGAAAGTGAGCGTGCGCATACGACCGGGACTCTATCACCGGCTCACCAGTCTTGTTGCCTGCAGCTTGTCTGCGGCGATTGTGGTGGGGTTCATGCCGGACGCCAGGGCCGAGTCGCCGGACACCAGAGTCGTTCTTTCTGAGGCTTGGGTCACCGCCGAACCGCATGAACTGCGCATCCTTGCCACAGACGGCGTGGTTTTCGCCGAGGGGCGTCGACGCATCAATGACGAATGGGCAACCCGTGTCCTGCTGACACAATCTGCTGAAACGAAGCTGCGCCGATCAGGGCATTCAGTGCTTCGCACCCGGCCCGATCACCGCCGCGGCGCTCCGCGTGATGGCTACCGCACCCCCGACGAAGGCGAATTGCACATGCGTGCACTCGCACTCGACAACCCGCGGGCCGGCCTCGCCCAATGGGGCGAATCGGTCGACGAGGCCCCAATCATGGCCCTGTGGATCGGCCAAGCTCCAGACAGCGGCGGCCCCGTATGGAGACTGCTCGCCGGGCACCACGGCGACGAGTGGTCGGCATTTGAAGTTGCCCTCGACGTCGCCTCCACACTCGTCGACGGCGATGGCACCGACTCGGCCATCACCTCCCTGCTCGACCAAAGCACGGTGTGGGTGGTGCCGTACGTGAATCCCGATGGCGTCGTCCGTGGCTCGAGGTTCAACGCCAACCTGGTCGATATCAACCGGAACTACGACTACGAGTGGGGCTCGACCAGTTGGGCCCCCGGTGACAACCCGTTCTCGGAACCAGAGAGCCGCGCTGTGCGCACAGCGTCCCTGCTTGACCTGCCCCATGCGAGCCTGTCACTGCACGCCGGCGCCGCCAACATCGGCTACGTCTGGAATCACACACAGACCCCCTCGGACGACAACTCGCTGCTGCTCGAGCTCGCCCTTGCCTATGGCTCCCTGGCCACCGTCCCCGAATTCTGGGTCACCAACGGCGCGGCCTGGTACGAGACCAACGGCGACACCAATGACTGGAGCTACGGCCGCTATGGAGGGCTGGACTTTACGGTCGAGGTGACGGATGAAAAGACACCGCCTGCGAGTGAGATTCCCTCATTTACCGCACAGCACCGCGACGCGGTCATCGGCTTTCTGACGACCCCCATCGCCCTGACCGGAACCGTCGTCGATGCGACCAGCGGAGCCCCGCTGCAAGCCCGAATCGAGCTGTTCGACGGCGATGGCGATCGAGCGGCAAGGAGCTTTCACAGCAGCGCCATCACCGGACGCTACCACCGCCTGCTCACAGGGCAGCTTCCGCCGGTCATGCAGGTGACGGTGCCCGGGTTCACGGGCATCGAGACGCTGGTCAGCGACGACTTGACGGTGGCTCTCGAGCGAGACGGCCTGCAGGGAGGCGGCCTGTGGCCATTTCGGGCCCGCGCATCCCAGAGCGTACAGCTGCCCGCATCGGACGTGAACGGGGAGCTGGTCCTGGTTCGCGTCGGAGTCCCGGACCACCGAGTGTCGGTCGCAGACGGCGCCTTCATCGTCAGCGACAGCCTGATGCCCGGTCCGTGGACCGTCGTAGCCCCAGATGGCCGCGCGTGGCCAAATGGTCTGTTTGTGGTCGACCCCGATGGCGCGGCCAGAGCGACCGCGAGCGAGGTCGATCCCTCGGCCCTGACCCTGTCTGGGAGCGGATTTGCAGAGGGCAGCAGGGCGTTTGTGCTTCGAGAGCCTGTGCGCGCACTCGAGCCACTGAATGTTCTTGACGAGAGCGATACTTCTCTCGAAATTGACGTTTCTTCCATTGGTTTAGACGACACAGTGGACCTAATCATCATCACCAACGGAACCTGGATTGGCCTAGGTGATGTCCGACACAGCATGAACCTGGACACAGGCCTCGGCCAAGATACTGACCCGCCGGATTCCGGTGAACCGGTTGTTCCCGACACCGGGGACGAGCGCGTTCGAGGAACCTGCAGCTGCACATCCTCTACAGGGATGCCCAGCGGATTCAGCTCGTGGCTGATCGGGCTGTTGTGGCTCAAACGAAGAAGAGAGGAATCATGAGAATCTTCGCACTCGTCGGCTTGCTGCTGATGACCTCATGCAGCTCAGAGCCCGGAAAGGCCACGTTCTCCGAGAATGTTGGAGACTCCTTCGCCCAGTGCAACCCCGCCGAAATTCGATTCCTGGCGGGCAAGCACAACTTCATGACCGCGTTCGAGAACTGCGGGTCGAACCACTTCAAGAGCTACACGTGGTCGCCCACAGGGACCCATCTGTACTTCCAGCTCACGATGACCCACCACATCATGAATGCCGAGGCGGATAACAAGGCCACCATCACCGTCCCGACCGAGTCTCCCACCGGTTCTGCGGGCTGGCTCAACAAGGCGCGAATTGCCATCCCAATCGGGCGCCCTGACAACGACGCAGACAGCTCCGAGCGCATCGCCGTCTACGACATCGAACAGAACAGCCTGATCACCCAGACCATCCCCGACCTCGTCGAGATCGACGAAGTGCAGGTCGGCAGCTCACCGAGCGACGTGTTGTTCACCGCCAAGAACGCAGCCGGAGAGCGCCGAGCCTTCCATCTCGACCTCGATCTGGGCACGGTCACCCCTGCATTCGACTGGCACAAAGGCTCCGTCGAGTCCATGACCTACACAGCGACGGCCAATGCGGTCTCGATTGGCTCCGACAACCGCGTCACCCTGTACCGCGTCAGCGATGGCATGCAGCTTGGCAACTGGGCTCCCGCAACCCGAGGCACCCTGCACCCCGACGGTCGATGGATGGGGCTGGAGCACAACGGCGAGGCCATCTCGATCTTCTATCAGCGGCACTGGGACGAGCTGTCCGAGAACGCACGCGCCCGCGAGCTGGCCCGTGCGCAGCGGTTCGAGGACCGCCTGCCCGATTGGTACCCCAAAGAGGTCAATCCCCCGATGCTGTCGGTGGTCGATCTCAAGAGCGGAGAGCGCTGGGTCTTCACCGGCTTCATGGGGCACGACCTGCAGTGGTACGAGGCGCAGCCGTACTACACCAGCCTGATTCTCTGGGGATTTGAGGGCAAGGAGTACAACCGAAACATCGTGCTCGGAAACATCTCGGACCGCCTGCGCAACATCGAGCGCGGCGACACGATCATGGGCGTCGAGCGCTGGGACTTCGAGGGCAGCGAGAACAGCGTGTCTGACATCGCAAGAGCCGGTCTGGTCACGGCAGCCGAGCCCGAAGAAGCCCTAAAGACCGAGGGTGCCGCGGCGGTCACGACGCCGTAGTTCGCCCCGATTCGCTCGCCAAATGCGGCTTTTTAGCGCGAAAAGCAGGCAGAGAGGGCGGCGGCGTCCCGCTGCTCGGTGAACTCCAGCGTTGTCACACCCTTGATCTTGTCGCCAGCCCCACAGCGATCGATGCCGGCGAAAGCCACACAAGGCGACCAGCGCCTGCCGTCCGGGGGGTACTGGCCTGCAATCTGCAGCACGCACTGGTTGGCGCCGCGAGTGAACGAGGTGCCCACACGAAAGCTAGCCAGGCGGAAGTCAGTGTTCGCAGAGACCACATCTCGGTAGTTGGCCAGAGCCACTCCGACGGGCTGCAGGGGCGTCAGGTCAACGGTCGAGCCGGTCACCTTGGGCAGGCACTCGGCACGCAGCTGATCTGGCGGAATCTTCAGAACCATGCGTCCGAGCCACTTGTCGGAGTCATAGGAGATGACCACCTGGGCGGTCCCAGTGACGCAGACTCCAAGCTCAGTGCCCAGCTTTGATGAAAAGCGAGGGTCGGCAAAGAAGCCCCGATGCAGGTCCGAGATGTTGTAGAAGCGCAGCTCGACTGCCGCGGCATCGGTGCCGCCGGGCAGCGTGGTCACCGTGTGCTCGGCCTCTTCGGGGGGCACGACGATGGAGGGTTCGGGAACGGTGTCTTCGGGCTCGGCTGTACAGGACACAAGCCCGCAGAGCGCCAACCCGAACAGCAGCCCCTTTGTCAGATGAGGCCTCGGCGCTTCTTTTCGGCCTTCATCGCCTTTTGCAGAGCGATTTCGTAGTCGACCGTGCCCTCTTTGATGTTCTTGATTTTGCCCTGCGCCTCTTCGCGAATCTCGCGCTCGTTGACGTGGTGGCTGTTCAAGATCTCTTTGATCTTCTTGTAGATGTCTTTGTCCTCGGCGTAGACCTCTTCGACAAAGCGGCTGATCATCATGTTCTCGACGAACTGACGAGCCAAGAAGCTGGTCACATCGTTTCCGAGCGGGTGGCGCAGCTCGTCGGCAAGAGCGCTGCGGACGCGCCCGTAGTCACCGTACGGGATGGCGTGATCGGACATGTAGTCCTTGATCTTGTTCCGGAAGCCGTAGTCCTGACGCAGGTACTCTTCCATGATCGCAATCAGGTCTTTTTCGGCCTCTTCGAAGTTCTCGTGCTCAACATCGATGTCGCCGTCACGGACAAGAGCCGCGATGGTTTCGGTAGCGATTTCTGGCACTTTGGCCTTGTACAACTTCATGTGCGCACCCTCTGTGTCCGACGCCGGTTGTGCAGCCCAGTTCCGACCCTCGAGGGACTTTACAGAGAGAACACCATGCCGACGCCGAAGCGAAGGGCGTTCCATCCGTAGGCCTCGCGACGTGCGTCGAGCCCGGGAGGGGTCTTGTTCAACCCCGTGGCGCCGAGAAAGGCCGTTGAGTAGCCCAGATCGAAGTCGAGGGCCAGCGCATCTCCGGCGGGAAGCCTCGCACCGACGCGAAGATCTGTCACAAACGTCAATTGCGTCGTATAGGGATCGACGTTGCCGCTGCTCTCCAAGTTGTTTTCGTCGCCGAACAACGGCTGAGTCGGACCGCCGAACGAGTGGTAGGTGCCGACCCAGGCGGGTCCGACCGCCGCGCCGATGTGTGGGCGCAGGCCTGTTCCCTGAGTCAGGTCGAACTCGCCGGCGATCAACATGGTGGCGCCGACCAGCATGCTGAAGTGGTCGTCGTCGTAGTAGCGAAAGCCGCCACCCTCGCCCAACCATGTGACACGATCGCTGCCCCATCCGAAATCAAAGCGCGGCTCAGCGCCGACCCGAACCATGGGTGTCAGACTCATCTCGACCGGAATCGAGAAGGATGGCCCGCCGAATTGGGTCGTGGTGCCTGCAGCGTCGGCAAAGTCGTTCTGGTAGCCGACAGAGAGTCCAAACCCCATGTCGCCAGCCTCGGCCGCCAGCGCTGGCGTCGAGAGCATCGCAATGATTGGCAGGACCAAGAACCTCACCGAGCCACCTCGTTCGCGGTGAATTCTGCCACGACTTCGCATGCGTCGTCGGCAAGAGTGAGACCAAAGTCTCCACTAAGCGTCCACAACTCGGCGGATTCACTCGCCGCACCATCGGCGAAGAGGTTGCCCGCGCCGACCGTTCCGCCGAACTCAAAGAAGAATGAGTCGTCCACTGAACCGGGAACCGATTCACCGTTTTCAAAAGCAAAAGACAGGGCGTCAGCGTCGCCAGACACCGTCAGAGTGCCCGCAAAGGCATCGACGGCGTCGTTGCTTGTGCAGCCACTGGCTCCCGTGATCGCCACCGTGTAGCTGCCGGCAATATCCGGCGCGGCGCTGAACGAATCGTCGGTCTCGATGTCGGCGACGGTGTCGCACGCTGTCACCGCGAACAGAGCGATCGGGAGGAAAATACGCATGGCGCATCTTATACGACGTCATGCACCAGACTGTCGCGATCATCCTGGCGGCCGGGCAATCTCGGCGCATGGGCAGCCCAAAGAGTGGGCTGGTCCTGCCCGACGGCCGCACGCTGCTGGCCGCCCACTGTGCCGCCTTTGCAGACCACTGCGAACAGGTCGTCGTGGTGACCGGTGCGACCCAGCCCGCACTGCCCGCGGGCGTCCGCGCTGTGCACAACCCCGACTGGGCCACTACCTGGCCCGCCGACAGCCTCAAGCTCGCTCTCGACGCACTCGATCACCGCGGGCATGCGTGGGTCACTCCGGTCGACACGCCACCCGCCGGCGCCCAGACCATCGAGCGAATGATCAATGTGGGTGCTCCAGCCGTTCCCGTTGACCGTCGCGGCCGCCGAGGTCACCCGGTCCTGCTCGGAGTCGACGAAGTGATGTCGGTTCGTGCCCGTGCACCGAGTGGCGGACTTCGGGCGTTGCTGGCCGAGGCTCCGACGATCGAGGTCGCGGACCCGGACGTTGCTTCAGACTTCGATACCCCTGAGTGTTGGCAGCGCTTCGTGTCGCAGTTAGAGCGGCGCCGTTCGGCTGGGTAGCTCAGTTGGTTAGAGCGCTCGGTTCATACCCGGGTTGTCGGCGGTTCGAATCCGCCCCCAGCCACCAGTCACAGAGGCCAGTCCCACATCGGGGCTGGCCTCTTGTTTTTAGGTGGTGATGCCCAGAAAGGCGGTTGCCAGGCCCGTCAGAAAGGCCATCAGCACCAGCGCGACGCCAAGACTCCAGCGCAGTGCCGCCAGCAGCCCTGGCTGTCGGTCAAAGAAGCCATCGCCAGTCGCAGCCTCGTCGTCGAACAGCGACAGCATCAGCTCCGGACTGACCATTAAATACCAGAGAATCAGCCCTAGGCCGACGGTCAGCGATGTCAGTACCCCCACACCGATGGCTTCCATGTGGGTCCTCCTGAGCCAACCCTAACGCAACTGCGTACCCGTCAGAGACCTGCGAAACCTCATCGATGGAACGATCAAGGGGGGGTTCGCGTGTTAAATGCCGGCCCCTTGGGAGAATGTCTATGAACACCGTCATCAAGCTGCTCTGCGCACTCGGACTCGGACTCGTCGGGAACCCCGCCCTGGCGCAGAAGCGACCCGAAAAGCCCGATCTTCAGATCAAGTTCCCCAACTACAGCTTGGTCACCCAGGACTACAACTTCCCTAGCGGCCTGCGCATTCTGATGCAGTCGGACCGCAGCTACCCCATCGTCACCATCATGAGCGTGACCGACAAGGGCTCGACCGACGACCCGATCGGCAAAGAGGGCATCGCTCACTTCGTCGAGCACGCGTGGTTCCGTAGCAAGCACGGCGACCTCCCTCCCGTCATGGACCTGATCCGCGACCTGGGCTGCGACTTCAACGCTACCACCCGCCCTGACTGGACCGACTGGCGCACAGTCTGCTCGTCCGACAAGATCGACATCATGTTGCGGCTCGAGTCCCTGCGCATGACCGATACGCTGGCCAACGTCACGGAAGACCACATCACCACCGAGCGCGAGGTTGTTCGCAACGAGCTTCGCGGCAGCATGGAGCAAGGCGACCGGTCGGCCATGGCCTACCTCAACCAGCACCTGTGGGCGTCTGACCATCCCTATGCACGACTGACTATCGGTACCCACGAGGCCCTCGACAACTGTCACCTTGAGGACATCGACAAGTTCACCAAAGATCACTACATCCCCACCAATACGACGATCATGGTGACCGGGGACTTCGACCAGGACGAAGGCCTGTCGCTGATCTACAAGAACTTCCAGCTCGATCTGCTGCACCCTGATCTGACCGAAGAACACTTGGTCTGGATCACCAAGCGCGAGTTCCAAGAAGACCCCGACAATCCCGGCAAGAACCTGCTGGGCGGCGAATACGTCGAGGCCGACCCCGGCAACCCGGACCACTTCTTGTTCGCCGCCAAGGACCCGGACGACCCGACCAAGTGGCTCAACGTGCTGAACACCCCTCCGGTTCGCATGGGTGGTGAAGCTGCTCCGCCTCCGGACAAGGGCGGAATCTCGTCCTACGGCGAGTACGACGCTCCGGTCAGCGCCCGTCAAGTCATGATCGGCTGGACGCTGCCAGGCAGCTTCCACGGCGACGACCTGATGTGGAACAACATGGCCCAAATTGCCGGTGGCTACATGTCATTCGGTCTGCACGAAGTCATGCTCGACACCGACCAGGACAGCTCGAACCACCCCGACTATGGCGACGTGGGCTGCTTCTACATGGAAGGCCGCTACAACGGCTCCGTCGTTTGCTTCATCGAGCTCAAGAACGACAAGCTCGACGGCCAGCGTGTCGCCGAAAAGGCGATCGATCAGCTGGCTCCCATCTTCAATCCCGAGCTGGCCGCGCAACAGGAGCGCCGTGCGTTCTCGTCCCGCATGCAGGGGCTGGCCGGCACCATGACCTCCCTCGACAACGTCGCCAGCGTCTTTGGTGGCCGCACCGAGGACATCGTGGTGCACGCTCACCTGCAAGGCGATGCCCGTGCTCACTCCGCACAAATGAATGAAATCATGAACATGGATTTCATCGATGTGCAGCGCAATGCGCTCAAGTACATGACCCGGGACCGGGCGGTGGCCGTGACGCTCATCCCACTGCCCGAGGACGAGATCCTCACCGACAACTCCGAATCGGCGTACCACGGCGCACAGCGCGGCGATGACGTGACCCTGCAGGAAGATGTCGCCAAGCTCGGACCCGAGCGCCTGTCCAAAGAGTCCCTGCAGTTCGACTGGGAACGCATGAGTGATGTCACCCTCGACAATGGCCTGCGCGTCATCGTCATGCCGCTCGGCGAAGCGCCAGTGGTGCAGACCACGATGGTCTTCGGTGGCGGCGATCTGGCCGCGCCTCATGGCATTGGAAGCTTTGCACCCAACTTCTCGAGCTCAGAGGTATCCAACGCCCTTCAGATCGGCGGGTTCCGAGGCGATGGCAGCTGGAGCGGCGGAAGACAAATGTTCGTTCGCGCATCATCGGGCAACGTCGACGGTGCCATGTGGATGCTGCGCGAGAGCATCGAGACCACCAGCCCAGACCTCGACTTCAAATACGACTGGTACCGCTTCCAGAAGAAGGAAGTCCGCAAGGACTGGCGCAGCCGCGGCTGGCACGCTTGGTACGCAAAGCAGGCCGTCTATGGCGAACACCCGCTCGGCATCTACGACGGCTACACCGAGCTCGCCGAACAGAACGGCTTCAGCTTCGGCGACGTCAAGGCCTTCCTCGACCGACAGCTGCAGCCCGCAAACGCCACGCTCATCGTGGTCGGGCCGGTCGATGTCGACAAGACAAACGCGTCTGCCAAACAGTTCTTCGACAACTGGAAGGCCGACTCCGGTGTCGAGGTCGGCCCCATGCCCAAGCTGCCGCCGCCCACCCCCGGCGGCGAGCCGTCCATCCTGGTCTATGACGCCCCCAAGAATACGCAGACTGTCGTGCAGATGGCCTGCCCACTCAACACCACCAGTGTCGAGCTTGAGCCTGCACGCCGGGTCGTCACCAAGATGCTCTCGGACGACAACTTCCTCACCCTGCGTGTCACGCACGGTGTGACCTATGGCGCCTATGCCGGCGGAAGCGGTGACCCGTCCGGAGTCGCGACCCTGAGCATGCAGTCCCAGAGCCAGAACACGGGCGCTGCACTGACCGCTCAGGTGTTCTTGGACCTGGCCTCCGAGGCCGAGGCCGGCAACTTCGACAAGAACAAGATCAACCAAGCCAAGCTGCGCATCATTCGCCAGCTGGGCCTGTCCGAGCAGTCTGCTGCGGGCATGAGCAACTCGATTGTCGAAGCCATCTTGTGGGAACAAGACCCCAAGGACCTCGGAAAGCGCGCCCAGGCCATCGCGTCGGTCACAGAAGACCAGATGAAGCAGGTCATGCAGGGCTGCACCGAGCACGCCATCATCACCATGCAGGGACCGCTGAGCTTCCTCGAGGGTCACCTCGACGAGAACAAGGTCGAGTACGAAATCGTCGACTGGAGGGCCAAGGGCGATGACCTGCTGGCTCAGTACGACCCGAAGCGCTGGAAGAAAGTGCTGAAGGACCGCGCCAAGGCCGACAAGAAGAAGGCCAAGGAAGAGGCCGAGGCTGGCGACAGCGAAGAGACCGGAGCCGGCACCAACTAGCCTCTAGTCGGCTGCATCGAGCTCGCGCTCGACCCGCTCCAGGTTGCGGGTCAGCGGCTCGATGTAGGAACTCGATGGGTATGAATCGATGAGGTTCGCGAGCAAATCGCGGACCTCTTCGAGTTTTTGGCTGCGCACTTCGCCCGACAGCGTCCGCGTTGCCAAAAACAGCTCACCGACGCGCTCACGCTCGACGCCCACATAGCCATCGACCGCTTCTTCCCAGAAGGGTCGGGCATCGGACCACGCCGGACCCGCCTTGAGCGGCGTCAGCTCGGCGATGGCCAGGGCATAGTCCGCAGCCCTCAATGCGGTGCGCGCCCGCTCGATCTTGTCACCCGCTATGGCGGACACGGCACGGTTGTCTCGCGCCACACCCTCGGGGTCAACAGCGGGCTCGACCGGCTCTGGCGGCTGCACCACGACCTCCACAACATCAACGGGCTCGTCGCCGGCATCGGCAACTGGGGGCTCGACTGCCACGGCGGCGGCACCAGCCTCGCGACGCAGCTCATCGAGCAACACCACAGCGGAAGCGCGAACGTCGGGGTCGGCCCACCCATCGGCCAGTTGTTCAGCGAGCACGGCACCGAGCTCGTAGCGATTGCCCTCGGCAGCGCGCTCTCGAAGGGCGACCGACAGTTCTTCGTAGGCGACGCGCTCTACGCCGGCGACCTCAACCGCGGGGGTCACAGCCCCGGCGTTCTTGGGCACGCAGGCGAACAGGGAGGCAAGCAACAGCAGGTTCATGGCAGGTCTCATGGGGAGGGCTCACAAGTCAGGGAGCATCCCACACCGAAGGCTTCTCTGTGGTGCCTTGGGCGCGTCTGCGGCGACGCTCCTCAAGCAGCTTCAGGACGTCGACTGTGCGGGGTGCAATGCGGACGGGGCGGGGTTGGCGGCGGGACGCGAGCTCGACCTCGGGAGCGGGTCGGCTGGCCTCGATGGAGAGGATGCTGGGCATGTCAGTGGTGATGAGCTCGGGCTGTTCGGCGAGCGCCAGGCCAACGGTGGAGTCGACGGCAGTGCGCCCCAAGCCGGACGACGATTCGATCTCCCACCCTTGGAACTCGGCACCAGGGGCTTCGGGCTCTCCCAGCAGACCGGCTCCATGCAAGCCCTGCACAGTGGCAATCCAGGCTGGCAGAGCGCCGCTGCTGCCTGCCAGGCGAATATTGCCCACGTTCATGGCCCGGTTGTCGTCGTAGCCAACGTAGGCGCCAATCGCGAAGCCGCCTTCGACGGCGTACCCTTCGGAGTTGAACTTCGGGGCTGTGCCCATGAATGCCGCGTTGCGAAAGTCGTTGGTGGTGCCGGTCTTGCCGCCCAGGGGTACCGCGAACTCATGTTCCATCACCGACCGCTTCGCTCGCCGGCCGGTCCCGTACATCACGACATTGCGCAAGATGTCCGAGGTCATGTCCGCGACGGCCTGGGGAGCCACCTCACGCGGCTTGGGCTCGGCCTTGTAGATGACGTTGCCGTCGATGTCTCGAATCTCGCTGATCAGCAGTGTGGGAGCGGCGGGAGTGCCCACCTCAGAGCGCCCCAGCAGGGCGTCGGTGGACGCCGCGGTGCCCGGAAAATCCCAGGCTTTGCCGGTCGTGATGCCCTCGTAGACGCTCACGGCCTCTTCTAGGGTGATCTCGGCGGCACCGAGCGGCATCGAGAGCACTTCAGGAATGGGCGTCTGGACGCCGTACTCAGCAGCCAGAGCCGTCACGTACTTCATCGACAGCAGCACGCGGAAGTCTTGGTGCCAGTACAGCACCGCCGGGTCGTACAGGTCGGGCGCATCGGCCCCGGCACGAGCCCGCACCAGCTTGCGTCGCTTCATGCCCGACTCAATGGCCGCCAGGGTCGACATGTGCACCCTGTCGTCGATGATCATGTCCGGTC
>CAYYHT010000045.1:0-19737 GCA_964471355.1 uncultured Enterobacteriaceae bacterium | reverse complement strand
CGTTTTGGTGAAATCTGAAGGTTCCGGTTGCGCGTTGGCCCGTTCCGCAGCAAGTTGCCCGCCCCGGAGGTCCCTATGCGCGCTGTCATTCCAGCCATCGTACTTCTTCTGAGCGCCGGCTGCGCCCACGAATACGACCTCCTGGACGAGCCCGATGATCCCGACGAGCCGATCGTCGAAGAGCCGGAAGATCCGGTTGTCGCTGGCGAACCCGTCGCTGACGCCGGTGCCGACCAAGAGGTCAACCCGCTCGACACGGTGGTTCTCAACGGCATCGCTTCCTACGATCCGGGCGGCCTTGCCATCACCGACTACAAGTGGACGATTGTGTCGCAGCCTTCGGGCTCGACGGCCACCCTGCAGGACATGGGCGGAGCGAACACCAAGAGCTTCTTCGCCGACCTGGCAGGGGAGTACGTGATCGATCTCACCGTCATGAACGACGCTGGCATCTGGGACTCCACCCCTGACCAAATTGTGATCAACGCCATTCCGGGCGATGGCTTCTACGTTCAGGCGTCTTGGGACACGTCGACGGACCAAGATCTGCACATTCTGCGCTCCGGCGCCGTCATCTGGGACAGCCCCGGCGACTGCAGCTGGTGCAACATGAACCCCGAGTGGGGTGCGCCCGGCGCGGCAGACAACCCGTCCCTCGACTGGGACACGATTCCGGGCTTCGGCCCTGAGACCACCACAATCGACTCGCCTGCCAGCGGCTCATACCGCATCCAGGTCCACTACTACGGCCAAGATGGCGGCACCGATTGCGCGGGCCCATGTCCCGCGACCACGGTAAACGTCGACGTCTACATCGGCGGCGTGCTTGCCGACTCCTTCACTGGCACCCTCAACGATGCGGGTGCTGTGTGGGATGTGGCGACCATTGAGTGGCCCTCCCAGAGCGTCATCGTGCACGACGCCTACTCTGTGACCTACGAGAGCTACTGCGGCTTCTAGGGCCTAGCGGGCGACGGTGACATAGACGCCGAGCAAGCACATCTCGTCTTCGGTGCCGTCACCCCACACGACAGGTGTGGTGTCTTCGCTTGTGTCGTACCTGCAGCTGATCTTCAGCGTGTCCGTTGGGTTTAGGTACAACGGCTGATCGAAGAAATACATCTGCTGCCAGTTGAAGTCCCAGGCCGGCACATCGACCAGGCAGGCTTCCTGTGGCTCGCGCAGAATCTCGGCATGCATGGACCGGCCTCGTCGATGCATGTGTGGAAAGACGCCGCGCACGTACACGCCAAGTGGCAGGCCCAAGCCAGACAGCGGCTGCTCAAAGGTGTGGCCCAGGTCCGCGACGCCGGCCTGCAGCTCCATGCTTAGGTCCGCGATCAAGTAGACAAACGCTTCTTTGGGAATGGTCTCTTCGACCTGCAAATGGACGCGAGTCCGGTCGGGCAGCAGATTATCGGTGTCTGGGCTCCAATAGTGAAGCTGCATCACCATCTTTCGGCCGGCATTGATGCGGACTCCGGTCTGTTCCGGAAAGACGGTCGCCGACGTGCCGGGCGCCCAAGCAGCGATGGGGCGGGACTGCAGGGGGTCGACCAAGCTGCTCCCGAAACAGGTGTAGCCGGCCGTCTCGTCTTGTCCGTCAAACGCGATGGCTTGCGCTTCTGCCTCGGGAGTGTCCAGTGTGTACAGAATCACATGGTGGACACTTTTGGGCTCACCGGGCTCGACCTCGTAGCCGGTGACGAACACATCCCGCTCGATGCCGGGGTCGACGATGAAGCAGCGGTAGTCATCGGGGGCGATGGCCGGCGTGTAGTCGATGCCCATGTCTAAGCTGCGGTCCTGGCGGGCCAGGTGGATAGGCGATGCGGGGACAGGGGCTTCGGCCACTCGGCCTTCCTTGCTCTCGGAGGCGGCCCAGGCGACGACGAGGTCGATCTCGGCGTCGGTCAGCAGTCGGGCGCCGTCAAAGTCATTGCAGCTGCCGGTCGCATCGACGCCGAACGGGGGCATGGTCCGCGAAGCCACAGCATCAGAGATGAGCGTGGACAGTGGAGCGGCGGCCTCGTAGCTGTCGAGTGGAAAGGGGCCGATTTGACCGGCGCTGTGACACTGCACGCAGTGCTCGGCCATGATTGGAGCGATGTCGTCATGCCACGTGACGTCATCGTCGCCATTGCAGCCGATGAGGAACAGTGCCGGGATCAAGGCGATCATGGGGCGGGGTAGACCACGCCGACAGCGTCGAGCTCGGGTCCGGGGTAGTAGGGCGAGCCCATGCCTCCCAAGACCTCAGCCATCTGCGCGAGGCTCTCGACACGGATGTACCTAGCGGAGGTCACCCCGGCGGGAGCGAGGTCAAAGGCCCGCTCACCAAACGCGTCGCCGAGGATGGTCCACGGACCGTCGGGTGAGTCTGCGACCGACACTCGGTATGGCTCGGGTGTGCCACCGCTGAGTGTGCCGTACTCGAGCACCACAAGATCTTCGCCGTCGCCATCGGTGGCTCGGGTCTGTTCACCCATGTCGAAGGTGATCCACGCCCCCAGAACCCCTACAGCCACGACCCCAAAGGTGCTGCCACTTGGCTCGCCGAGGGCGACTTCCGGATCCGCTGCGATGTTGACATACGTCATGTCAGCGTCCGCGATCTCGGCGGTGACCGCGCTGTCAGCGATGGCCTTTGCCCAACCGTCCGTTGGCACCACTGGGAGGCCTGTCGTGCTCTCAACGGGTAGGTCGGTTGGAATCGCCGTGATGGACTCACCGGTGAGCGCTAGCCACGTGGTGCGCCGCAGCTCATGGGCGCCGCGCAAATTCGGATCGATGACGGTGCCGAACCAGATGCTGGGGTCCTCGGCATCGTAGAAGGGAGAGGTGTCGTCGTTGTAGTGGTAGCCGTGGCCCAGATAGGCGCCGTGGATATCGATTGGCTGTGCGTCGATCGCCATCACTTCGGCCTCTATGGCGTCGTTGAACCCAGCGATGATGGCCAGTCCGAGTTCGGGTGTCACGTCTTCAGCGCCGGGGAACGGGAAGAAGCTGGTCACGAGGTCCGCAACGTCGCCCACGCCGTCCGATGGGTCGTAGACGTTGGTGACGTAGACAAGTGGCGGCGTGGGGAACAGCGTGCGGTCCTCGGTCATGCGCAAGACCGTGCGCACGTCGCCTTGGAACTCGTCGAGTGCGGGCGTGGGGTCGGCTCGCAGTGACTCGTCGTTCAGCATCGCCAAGGCCGTTGCGACCAGGTCATTGACCCCAAGTTCGATAATGACGAGCGTGGGACGCAGATCATCGGCGGGCAGGCACTCGTCGCAGAACGGCTGCGCCGAGGCGGCCAGCGTATAGAAACTGTCTCCGCCCTTGTCCAGACGGACGACCTCGGCATCTGGCAGCACCGTAGCGAGGTCACTCCCTGCAAATGCCGGGAAGAGCTCGTCGTCGTTGTCGGCCAACAGGGCGATGTAGCTGCGTGACCAGCTTGGATTTGAACCCACGTTGTCGCCAATGGTGACGACGCGCTGCGCGTCTTCGAACGCTGGCACTTCGGGCAGATCGCCGGTGTCGGTCGGGCCTTTGCAGGCCAGCAGAGCAACAAGCCAGAGGTTCATGGGGTCTCCAGGGGAGTGGCGGTGGGTATATAGCCTTGCAACCTCGCGATCTTGGGTCCCAGAACGTCATCCATCGATCCCGGGTTGGCGAAGGCGACCGTTCCAGAGACCATGAACAGATAGACGTACTGTTCATGCAACACCGCACATGTGGTGCCGACGTCCATGCCGGACGCCTGCATGATGGTGCATTCGTGACGCTGGACAACGCCGAGCACCTCGTCGCGTCGGATGGTCTCGACGCTGGAGAGACCCATTCGGGTACCCTCCATGGCCGCCTGAAAGGCGAATTCGGCGGTGGATGGGTCGCGTTGCACGAAGACGTAGGACCCCACAAAGAGTGGCTCTGGGTCGGCATGCGGACGCCGGTACTCGTAGGTCAGCTTGATATTGCCGTCTTCGTCGAGGAATTTCGTCCACTGTCCACCGCGGGCCGATTTCGGGACAAAACCAGCCGTTGCCAGGTCTCTGATGGTGAGCATAAGTGAGCGGTCGGCATCGTCGATCTGCAGCGGTCCCGGTGCTGGAGCAGTAGAGCAAGCCAACAGCAGGGCTAAGATCATGGCTTGGTCTGCACGCCCGTCAACCGGTCAAGGCGTCGGGTCCACTTGCCGACCTTCGCGGGATCGGATGGATAGCGGCTGTAGTGCAGCTCGATGAGAGGCGTCTTTAGCAGTACCGGCAGCATGCCAGCAGCCAAGCGGGGCACCCTGGCGAGTCCGATCACCGCCTTGAGGGCCTCGATTGGCGAGGGCCTGGCGTCGCGTTGGGACAGCCCCTGTGAGAAGAGCTCGGGCTGAAACACGCCGCCGGCCATCATGCGCTGCAGGTCGTCGGGCTTTAGGTACTGCGAGAAGCGGCGGAACAGATCCACGCTCGCCAGCAAGCCACCGCGCTCCCGCTGCCACTGCATGTTGTAGCCGTCGGGCCCCGCGCCGCTTGCGAATTGCTCAGCCAAGATGCGAGCGGCCATGAGTTGTTGCCCGATGCCGCTGCCATGTGGACCGTAGACTTGGCTGGCAGCATCGCCAATGGCCGCGACGCGATCTCGTCCAACAAAGGCCGGCGGCCGTTGCAGCGGCAGCGCTCGTTGGCCGCCGAACAGGCGCTCGCCCACCCACGGGTGTGTGCTGCAGAACGATGCGAGCAGCTCGGGTCCGCTGGGCACGCCGTCCGCGGGTACGCTTCCGGTGAGCAAGAACACTTCATCGGCGTGCAGGCGGACGTTCACGATGGAGTAGCCGCCGGCGATTCCGCTGAAGCACAACGTCTCCCCGACCGGCACGTCGTGCTTGGCGAAGAAGTCATGCGCTGCTTCGCGGTCTGCGATTTGGTGTACCCCTTGGGCAGCGACACAGATGTTGGTGGGCTCGGGGCGCTGCTGTACCAGCAGTCGCAGACCCGCGAGGCCGGATGCATCGACAATCCAGCGAGCGTCGACCGGCCCACTTGACGTCTCGACGCCAGTATCGGTCACCCTTTGGACGCGAACATCGCCGCGAATGTGGGCTCCCGCCCGGCTGGCATCGTCTTGGAGTCGTTGGACCAACGCACGCATGTCGACTTCGAGCACGTCGGAAGTGCGCAGTCGAACACGCGTCGGCCCCCATCCAGCCACGAGGTGCATGGTGCCGCCGTTGCCAAGCAACTCCGGCCCCGTTGGGCGTGCGATGGTCGCTTGGTCGAAGTGCCATCCTGGCACCGCATTCACCCAGCGAGCCCCGGCGCGCGTGAGTGCACCGCTCTCGAGGCCAACAACACGCAAGCCGTTCTGAGCGCACAGGGAGGCTGCGGCGGCTCCGGCGGTTCCGAGTCCAATGACCGCGACGTCGTAGCTCAAGTTGGGCTTGCGCCTTCTGCGGCAACCTTCTTGCGGGCTCCTGCCACTTCCTGGTCCGTGAGGATGCGTGAGATGCCTGGGAAGTGACGAGAGAACAGGTAGATGAACCAGTTCATGGCCCCGACGACGCTGTCAAATCGGCCCTTGGGAATGAAGCGCAACACGGCTTGGGCCACGGCGTCGGCGCTGTAGGTGCTCGAGAACGCACTGTCGGACTCCAACAGCCAGACGTCTCGGGGCTTGGTCTGATTCTCGATCTCGAGGCCCGGGGTCTCGGTGGTCGGGGGGTAGAACACGCCAACCCGGACGCCGTGGGGGACCATCTCTTGGCGCAGTGCCTCGGCGAAGCCGACGATGGCGAACTTGGATGCGCTGTACGCGGAGTAGCCGTACAGCGGCAAAAAGCCCATCATGGACGACACCAAGCAGATGTCTCCGTTGCCTTGCTTCATGAAGTGGGGCAGGAACGCGCGGGTCATGTAGACATGCCCCAGGTAGTTCACGTCGATCATTGCCCGGAACACGTCTTCTGGTACGTCGTGGGTGTAGCCGGGTCGGGAATAGCCCGAGTTGCAGATCAGTACGTCCAGGCCACCCAGGGTCTCGAGGACCTTTTCGGCGGAGGCATGGACCGCTTGAATGTCGGTGACGTCCACTGAGACCGACGCCAAGGTCTGTGAGTCAGAACCGGCAGCCTTGAGGGCGGCGACGGTCTCGTCGAGTGCCTCTTGGCCGCGAGCGGCGATCATCACGTGGGCACCGTCTTTGGCCAGCTGCAGTGCGATAGACCGCCCGATGCCCTTGCTTCCGCCAACGACGAACACTTTCTTGCCTGTATACCAGCCCATGGCCATCACTCCGATCAGCCCGGCGCTCTAACCCAACAGCGGAGGTCAGGGGTACACTTCGATGGTGATCAACCGCTTCTACGGTGATGTTCCCGAGTCTGAACGACAGTCGTTCCAGAACTTTCGCCGCGATCATCCACTGCATCACGCGGATTTTGGTGGGGTGCAATTCCCATATCGACGACTGGGAGCGCCTGGCGATGCGGTTTTGCTGCTCGTGGGTGAGCTGGGCTTCTCCGATTGCGCTTGGCGACTCGCCCAGGGGCTGTCCGATTCGGGTCCCGTTGTGATGTGCGATTGGCCGGCAAACTCTTCGAGCCTAGACGACGTGGCATGCGGCCTTCACGCGATCCTAGCCGCAGAGGAGCTTCCGTCCGCCCATGTCGTGTCTTTTGGTGCCGCATCTGAGCTGGCGCGGCGCTTTGTCCGGGCGTTTTCGGCTGAATCGGGGCATTTGATCTTGCTGGGTGCTGCCCTCAATGAAGCCGACGGCATTGCCGGACTGCGACGCATGCACCGAGCCTCCCGGACGCTGCCATGGTTGGTCACTCGCTCGCTCGTTGCCGGCCGTCACCAGGTGATAGTGGATGGACTTGCATCGCCAGAACGAGCCTTTGCCTCTGCCTGGCTCGCGGAGTCGCGCTCAAGGTTGGATTGGACGTCGCTGTGCAATCTGAGCGGCTGCCTTGTGAGCGGCCTGGAAGCGCAGTCAACTTCCGCAGATGACGCCCCGGAGTGGCACGGCGAGACACTGCATATCGTCGAAGCTGGCCCGTTCGATGGATCCATGAAAACGGGCCAAAATTGTGCAGACATTCGGGCGTATCTGGCATCCATCGCCCCCGTGGTGCAGGTGCCCAGCCGCCAGACATATGAAGCCGGGCTGCCACTGCGTTCGCCCACGTCGCCGGACGCCCTGCATCGCGAGACGCTCTGGGGCTGCGATCTGTGCACCATGGGCGGCATCCTCGATGTGATTCGGTCCGACCAAGCGCTGCGGTCTCCCCACTCGGTGCGCATTCGCGAAATCACGAGCGATACACCACCGCAAATTGTCAGTGATTTGCCCGCCGGAACCCCTCTGGTGCAGGTGCTTGAGTCGGGCCCGCTGGATCCTGTCGCTGCGGTTGACGTGGTGGCTCAGGTGGTGATGCTGCAGCGGGAGCGCATGGAACTGGACAGGCTATCGTCGGCGCTCGGCGAGCCGACACTGCCCCTGATGCATGTCAGCCCGGCTCAGGTGTACGTCGAGAGGCGTGGGACGATCAGCCACTTCGTTCGGGTCGTTCAACCCTGGACGTCGAATCTGCGTCACGACGACCTGTGCAGCAGTGATCTCTTGCCGACTTTTTCGGCCACGCTCGCACCAGAGGTTCTGATGGGGAAACCTGAGACTGAGGCGTCTGCGGTGTTCAGCACCGCGCTGTTGCTCTTTGTGTGCCTGTCAGGTGTGGACACCTGGGATGCGGACGACTGGATGCGATCTGTGTGGCGGCGGGGGGCGCAGCCCCATCCCACGCTCGAGGACGTCGGTGCGACAGCGCCCAAGAGGGTGGCAAGAGTGCTTCGCCAGGGGCTTCGGCTGGCGCCAGAGGAGCGACCCCAGACGCTGATGCGCTTCCTTCGGCTTCTCGAGACGGCGGCGAAGCGCGACGGATTGGTCACTCTGTTGTCTATGATCGGCCCATGACCTTCGATCCGTTCCAACCCAACCCCGCAGATGCCTCCCTTGACGCTGCCACCGAGACGGCAGCGCTTGGCTTCGTTGAAGCGGCTCTCGCGCAGGAGTTTGACGTTGGGTTGGCGGCGTTGGTGGTGAGGCTCGACGTCCTACGGGGCGGCGGTCGGCTGATTGCACGCGTTGACGATTTCGTGCGCGAGCTTCCGTCGGTCGTGGACAAGGCCACACTCTACGGAGATCTGGGTGTCATCGAGGCCCAGTGCGGAGGCAGTGGTGCTGCCACGCGACTCGCGTTCCTCACTGACAATGCCGGGCGCGTTCCGGGCCCCGACCGCCTCGCATTCATCGACGGTGCGGCGCGCATTGCGGCGAGTCTGGGCGATGCGAAGCAGGCACGGGCATTGGTCGCGGATGCGCTGGCAGTGTCGTCGGACCCAACGATAGCCCGATCCGCAGCGAAGACTGCCGCGATGGTCGGTGCAATATTGTCCGATATCGACCTTGTCATCAAAGCAGCCACAATACGCGGTGATGGCGATGAGGAAGTGCTGTTTGCGCAGGCTCGTTGCGCGGTTTCCACTGGAGATTTGCCCGCCGCCCAACAGGCGCTGTCCCGCCGACCGCACGACAGACGGCTAGTGGCTGCCGTGGCGCGCGTTCATCTGTTGCTCGACGAGCCACAGGCCGCCGCAGACTTGCTGGCTGACGGTGCTGACGCCGAAGAGGTCCGGGGCGAGGTGATCGATGCTTTGCTTGCGTCGGGCCATCGAATTCCCGAGGTCTGGAGCACCGACGCGCTGTGCACCCCGCAGATCGTGTTGGGTCTGCATCGGGCCGGGCTGAACACCCAGGCGACCCACCTCGCGGCAACCCTACCCGACCCCCTCGGGCCACCGCTCGACACTGACTTGCTGGCGGCGATGGCTCGGTGTCTGCTCGCTGTGGGCGGAGAGTGCAGAGACCTGGGTCGCCGGTCGCTGGAGGCGCATCGACTGGCGAGCTGGCTGCTCGATGAGCCAGTAAGTGCCCGTGCACGCCTGTTCGTGGAGTGTTGTGTGGTCGACCCGACGCTGCAGTCCGCCATTTCGACAAAGAGCGCTGAGGTGGAGCGCGCATGCATGGCGATGAGCGTCGATGCGGCGCCGTCCAGCCCGGTCCAGTGGCTCATGTACGGCTTTGACGGCGACGATGAGCAGGGGTGGGCCGGTCGGCTGGATGAGGTCTTGAGTACGGGCCAACTCGATTGGCGACCGTGGGCGTGGCGTGCGGTCATTCACCTTCTTCGCGATCAGCCACAGGCGGCGCTGTTCTGTGCCAGGCGGGCACCTCTGCTCACTTCCGCGGCCCTGCCTCACCTGATTCATGCTCGCGCCTTGCTTGCGGCCGGGGACGCCGACAGGGCTGCGGACGAGGCTCGATGGTGCCTGCAGTCTTCTGGCACCCACCATGGTCGCCCACAGACCCGGGTATCAGGGGTTGCTGCGCTGTTGGCGATGCGCACGCTGCGCGAGGCCGGCGATGCCGCCGCAGTGTTGGAGTTCGCGACGCAGGGCTATGCCACGCGGTCAAGCAGTTTGCGGCTGCAAGAAGCGATGGCGCTCGAGGCGCTTGGGCGTGAGCTCGAAGCAGCGGAGGCTGCGAAGCGTGGCTTGTACCACCTCAATCACCGTGAGAATGCGGCGGAGCTCCCGAGAGAGCGCGGCGAGCTCGAGAGGCTCGCGGCTGGTCCAGTCGCCGGAGCCATTGCCAACGCACGCCGGGCGATGAACTCAGACACGGACGGGGGCTCGAACTAGACGGCCCTACAGTCCGTCAGTGACCAGAGTCTCAGCGAGCTCGCCGTACTGGCGTGCGCCGCGGCTGAACGGGTCGAACTCGAACACATCTCGACCGGCGGCTTGAGCCTTGCCGAGCGCGCTGTTGATGCCGATCTGAACCGGAAGCACCGCGTCGCCATAGGTCTGCTTGATCTCGTCCACGATGGCCTGATTCAGGGTGGTGTTTCGGCCATCGACTCGGGTCATCAAGATGCCCAGGACGTCAATCTCGGGATTGAGCCGGCCAGCGATCTGGGAGATGGTCCCAACGAGCGCATTCACGCCACTGAGGGCGAGGGGAGACGGGTCGCATGGAATCAGCACCTGGTCGGCCGCCACCAGCCCATTCACGGACAGGTTGCCCAGGTTCGGAGGGCAATCAATCACGATGACGTCGTAGTGGGTGCGTGTGATGGCGAGCGCATCTCGAAGAATGAATTCCTTGCCGATGCGCGTACCCATGATGTCCTCTGCCTGTGACAGGCCCGGGTCGATGGGGGTGATGTGCAAGTTTGGAATGCTCGTCTGGGTGGTGATGTCCATGACTTCGAGCCCGCTGCGTTCGTCTGTGAGCACCGTCGACAGAGAGCCGCCCCCGACTCGAATCATCGACTTCAGCGAGGTGGCGACGTGCCCTTGCGGGTCGAGGTCAAGCAACAGGACGCGCTTGTCTTGGAAGCGTGCGAGCGCCGCTGCGAGGTTCACGGCCGTAGTGGTCTTGCCCACACCGCCCTTCTGGGTTGCCACGGCAATGACCGTGGCGTTGCGCTGCCCGCGCGGCTTTGCAGGGGCAGAAAGGGTGCTGAGCCGGCGCAGGCCGGACTTGATGAGGTTGCGCATTGGGCATCCGGGGAGGGAATGTGGCTGATCGGGGAGTTGGCCAGAACAGGACGTTCCAGCCGGAAGGTGCTTCGGAGTGTACCATTGCGGGGATCAGGGAAAGTGGAATGACCATCCTCGAGGAGTACATCGAGGGCCAGGGCCTGGGCCGCATAGAGCGGCTCGTTCAGCTCAAGACGGTGCTGGACGTGCCTCGCGGTGCCTCGGGTCCCGCGCACCTCGTTCAGACCGAAAAGGGCATCTTTCTTGCGGCGGCATGGTCACCGGACATTGGGCGGGCGATTGATCTGACTGCGGTCTCGATGCTGCGCTATGAAAGCGGCTGGATCGCCGACGCGATTGTCGTGGACACGGTCCCCCATGGAATTCCTGCCCGCCAGGGTGCGGCGGTCAAGGAAATCATCGCCATTGGACGGCTGCTGGCCTCGGCTCCCGAGACTCGGCGGACGACCGCCGGTGATCCGGACAATCGATATGTCGAGCGTGGTGCTCCTCACGAAGAGGCCTGGCTGACGACGCGACTGCAGTCGGGCGAGGCGGTGCTGGCGTGGCTTGAGACCGGCACTCAGACCGAGACGGGTTCGTCGATTGTGCCGGGGGTCAAGGCATGGTGGCGGTACCTGCTCACCGACAGACGAGCTCTACGCGTTGCCGTCTCCGAAGTCGGTGATGTGGTGGTTCGGGAGGTCCCTGGGGTCCTGGTTGTCGAGGACCGGGTGGGCCGGGACACCATCACAGGCGGCGGCGCGACATGGGTCAGCTCGCTGAAGAACGATGTGAAGTACCAAGAGATTGCGGCAGTGCCGGCCGAGGACCCAGTTGCTCGAACGCGAACCATCGCCTTCCTGAACTACGCGCGACGGGGTGCGGCTTCGGCGTCGGTGTTGGCTGCCGTGCATCTGCTTGAGCGCCTGGCCGATGCGGGAGTGGCGACAAAGGCCGATGAGGCATTGCTGGCATTGGCGCTCGATGAGGAGAATGTCGGGTCAGTAGCGGCGAAATTGGCCGGGATGCCCCGTGAGGACCTGACCGCACTGACGTCCTGGTGCGAGAGTGTGCGCGTCGACGATGACTATGCCCGGCGACTGCTGCTGGAGTTGCTGGGGCTCGAGCAGGACCCGACGTCGATCGCCGCATGGTCGGCCGGTCTGCATGAGCAGGTGCGTTCTCGTCTGCAGGAGAAGGACACGGTGGCGCTGGCGGGAGCCGACATCGAGCTAGCTGAACACCTGTTGGTCGCTGGGCGACGGGATGATGCAGCGCAGGTGCTCGAGGCCAGGTTGGAGCTTCTGCCGGACCAGGAACTCGAAGACATCCTGCCGGCCGATGGCGACGACCTGACTGCGGGACAGGGCGGCCAATACCTGCGCATTCGCGTGCTTGAATTGCTGGTTGCGGCCCGCAGTGGCGAGGACCGGGATGTGGCCACATTGGCCGAACTAGCCCGATTGCAGCCACTGGTGGCGTCTCATCTGTCGGCCCTGGCCGAGGTGAGCGACGGAGCTCTGAAAGACAGGGCGGCGACCGCAGTCGCGCTGTTGGAGGCAGGGGGCGTGGCCCTAGGAGAGCCGCCCGACGTCCCCGCTTCAGTGCGTCCACTATCGCTAGAGCAGATTGAACAGATCAAACATCCCATGGCCCGGAGCTCTGGAGTGTTCGGCTGGCTGCAGAGTCGTGTCGCCAAGGTTGCCGCTCCGGACCATTCAGCGGTGCGCGCCTATGCCGAGAGAGCGACCGCCGGACCGCTGGTCGATGCGCTGACTGATGCTGCGGTGGCTCTAGGAGGCGCCTCTCCTACCGCCTACGTCTCACGCGGTGAGAAGTCGTTGGGCATGCAGTCCTTTGAAGAGCCCGAGCCCTTTCTGCTGGTCGGTGCCGACCACGTCGCCGTTGAGGGACCGTATTCATTGACCGCGAGCGAGATGGCCTTCGCGGTTGGTGCCGAGCTGGCGCACCTGCGCTTCGGTCACAGCCGCATCACGAACTCGGAGGTCTGGGATGGCACCTGGGACGTGGGCCTGCAGGCCGCGAACCTGTTCGGGACCGTGCTGACCTTCGGCGGCGCCAACATTGTGGCGAGCATGCTGGGCCGCCGTGATGCCTTCGCAGCGGTCACGCGAGTCGTCACTCCGGACACCCTCAAAAAGGCGGCTGGCGTGGGTGGCATGGTGCACACAGGCGCCGACTACGCGGAACAAGGCCGCGGCATCGTCGATGGGGTCCGCTCTCGCGCCGACACCGGCGACAGCGAGATCGGCAAGAAGCATGAAGAGGTGCTGGCGGCCCACAGGGTGATGCAGCTCACCGCTGACCGGGTCGGGCTGGTGATGTGTGGAGACCTTCGCAGTGCGGTCCGGGCGATGTTCCTGACCCAAAAGGCGTCCCGTGACGAGCTCGCATTGGCTGAGCGTCACGGTGTGGCGACCTCGCTCGGTCGGCGCGATTCCGATGGCCGAGTGATGTTGCAAGACCTGGCGGTGCGCACAGCCGCTCTGATTTCCTTTTGGCTTAGTGAGGAGTACCCACAGCTGCTTCAGGCGCTGCGGTCCCTGCCTGAATGATCTGATCGACAAGGTCTGGCAGCAGGTCTGGGCAGGTCAGCTGGGGGGCGTGAGCGCAGCCCGGCATCTCGTGCAGCCGTGAGCCAGGAATGGCGCCGTGCAGTCGGTGGGCGTATTCCATGGGCAAAACCCCATCATTGGTGCCCCAGATGAGGTCTGCAGGCACCGCTAGGTCCACCAGTTCACCATCGACATAGTCATCGGCGGTCAGGTGGTCGAACAACCACTCCATGGGCGGCTGCTGGTGGTAGTCGACCAACGCTCGAAGCATGAATGGAGGCAGCTGTGGAGCGTGGTCGCCCCAGATGCGGTCCGTCTTTTCCTGAATTCCCTGGGGTGTGGCCGGGATCAGCTCTGCCTTGTTCAGCTTGTGAGACAGGCCAGAGCTGTTCATCAGGATGATTCTGCTAAGTCTGTCGGGGTGGTCGAGGGCGTAGCGCATGGTCAGCCATCCCCCCATGGAGTTGCCGAGCATCACCGCAGGGCCGCCGTCGCGCTGGGCATCCATGACCTGTTCAAGGCTCTCATAGGTGTCAGCGAGGGTCAGGTGGCCATCGCTCGGGCCGGCGCTCTGCCCATGACCCGCGAGGGCAGGGATGACGACGTGGTACCGAGAGGTCAGGTCGCTTGCGACCTCGTTGAAGCTTCCGGGCTGGTCCATAAAGCCGTGCACGAGGACTAGAGTGGGGCCTTCGCCGCCTTGGTACACCACCACATCGCCATGGGTTCCGGAGATGGTGCTTTGCTCGAGTCCCGCGCCAATCAGCGCCCGGCGCTGCAGGCTGATGCCGATGTTCACGGGATCGTTGTAGAACATGCCGCAGGTCGTCGCCGTGGCCATGCCAGCCACCAACGCCACTCCGCCTACAACCCACTTCCAAGACATCGCCATAGTGGCTGTATATCGTGGGGAAGGAGGCGCGTTTGGCACGCTGTCGATGCGGTGGAGCAAAGCAGTACAAACGATGCTGCGGCCCTGCACATGAGGGACGCGCAGCAAAGGGTGTCGAGGCCTTGATGCGGTCGCGGTACAGCGCCTATGCGCTGGGGCTCGTGGACTACATCTTGCTGACCACGCATCCCGCTGGCCCCAAACATCAGTCCGACGAGGCCAGATGGCGTGCTGAAGCGCAGTGGTTCGCCGATCACACGCGGTTCAAGTCGTTGTCGGTGATCTCGGTCGAGTCGGGGGATGAGGTCGGTTTTGTCACCTTTCATGCCGAGCTTGAACAGGACGGACAGGACGCTTCATTTGGGGAGCGAAGTCGATTCGAGAAGCTCGAGGGCCGCTGGCTCTACCACTCCGGTGACCGAATCTAGGAGTCCTGTGAGACTCGGACAATGGCGCCGATGCGAACCGTTCCGCCTGTGATGACACGGGCCGTGATTCCGCCGTGAAAGCGCATCGCGTTGTAGCCGCCGGGCCCGAGGTTCTTTTCCATGCGCGAGCAAGGGTCGCAGGTTCCGGTGTACTCGAGCTCGACGTCGCCGACCATGAAGCGTCGGTCCTTGAGCGCCAGCAGGTTGATGCCGCGCACCACGAGGTTCCGGCGGACCTCTTCGGGACCCACACGCTCGCGGCCGGCCATCGAGGCGATGACGGGCAGATGTTCGGCTTGGATCAGTGTCACCTGCCGCTTTCCGCGACCCTTGAGGGCATGACGGTCGCCCTTGAGCCCGGTGCCCACCTCAATCAGCACTTCGCTCACGGTGGTGATCGGAGCTTTTCTCGCCGATGACAGGCCGATCCACTCGAGCTTTCCTTGCTGGGGCAGCGTGGCGATCAGGTTCGCGATGGTCTTTGGCTCGTCCATGAAATCACTCGTAATCAAGGATTTCATGGGTGTCGTCCGCCAACGTGGTGCTGCCTGGAGGTCTCATGTCGGTCGGGCATGCTGCACGCCGACCGACGCATCTGGCAGCAACCCGTTGAACAGACCTTGTTCTTTGCCGGCGAGCCGACAGACCACCGCAATCCCGCGACGGTGCACGGAGCGTGGCGGTAAGGCATGCGTGCTGCCGAGGCCGTGCTGCATAGCGGCTGACCTTAAGAACCTTAAAAGGCAGGTTTCTGGCTGAAACGCAGGAGATCTGGCCCTTGCTCGCGGGTATCTCGATGGCCTCTGCGAGGTTCTTCTGCGTCTTCTATCTGTTGTTCTGTTGGCTGGGTGCACCGGCAATTCTGGAATCCAGACCTATGACTGGGTCGACACCGACGAGCCCGCCGACACCGAGTTGGTGGACGACACGGACACGGACCTGGGCTCGGGCGACGCCGAAGAGCCTTGCTTGGACAGCGATGCCGATGCGGTGTGTGACGAGGATGACCCGTGTCCCTTTGACGCATTCCAGTGGTCAGACGACGACGGCGATGGGGTGTGCGACGAGGTGGACGATGATTGCCCCACTGACGCGCTTGGTCACGTCGACAGCAATGGCGATGGCGCCTGTGATGGCAACGACGACAGCGATGGTGATGGGCTCATCGACGCCGAAGAGCGCGAGTACGGCATCGACTGCCGCATCTCGAATGCGTACGTAGCCGACAGCGACGGCGATGGGGTGTTGGACGGCGATGACCCGTTCCCACGCGACGAATGGGCCGAGTACATCCTGCACCGCAACGACGTCGGCACCATCGACGTGATGTTGTCCAACCGCGACGGCACCTTCGAGCCCCCCGTGCAGATTGGCGATCTGTACGGAGGCACGACCAACACGGCCTACCGCTACCGAGGATTCTCAATCTCCGACTTCGACAACGATGGCAAGACCGACTTCTTGGCTGTCGCCGACGCCGATCCCGCCGATCCAACCAATCCTCTGGATATCTGGTGGTTCTACCGCGCCGGCCACAAGACAGGCTTTCAGCAGGTCCTGCTGGGCCAGCACGACCGCAGTCCGCTGCGCATCGTCGCTGACCTCAACAACGACATGGTCATTGATCTGGTGGCCCTTGAGTTGGTCCGCGATGGCTACATCAGCTCGGGCAAGCTGACCACCTACGAGAACGCCGGCGCCATTGGGTCGGCCACTTGCTTCTCGACCACGGATCCGGCCAACCCCGCAGGCTGCGCCTTTGTCGAGAAGCCGGCAGTCGACCTCACGTCCTGGATTTCAGGGCAGTGGTCGGTACAGCTCGGGCGCGATGCCGTCGACGTCGACGGTGACGGCAACCTCGACCTGTCCATCTTGAAGATCAGCAGCGGCGGCAACAGCTCGGTGCCAGTGGCGATGCTCAAGGGGAACGGGGATGGCACCCTGCAGGCGCCCGCCGGGCTCTTTACGCACAACAGCGCGGGCTGTGGCGCCTCGCCCGCCAACTCGATGATGTTTGGCGACTTCGACAACGACGCCGTTGGCGACATCATCGTTGGCCTCGACGACGACGGCGATCCGGGAAGCGCTTGGTTCTACCCAGGCAGCAGCAGCGGTGGCGTGGTGAACTTCAATACCGGCCTCTGCCGCGAGGCCTTCGACCTCAACCCCGGCACCGAAAATGGCTCGGACCGTCCCGGCGCAACGGGTTCTGCCCGCAACTTCGACTTCAACTTCGACGGCCACATGGATGTGCTCGTCGGCTTCAACTACAACTCGGCCTGGACCGCCCCCTCGCGCACCGAGCTGTGGCTTGGCAACGGGGACGGCACCTTCCAGATGCCCATCGCCGTGCGCGACTTCCCGTCATCGACCATCGGTGGTGCCTTTGCGACGCCGCAGCTGCTCTGTCCGCGGTTTCCCCGCTAGCGGCTGCTACTCGACGCCGACATAGAAGCTCGTGCCACGAATGTTGGCATCGAGCTTCAGCTTTCGCTGCAGGCTTGGCATGGAACGCTGTTCACAGTCCATGCGCTCACAAAGTCGGCAGCTGACGCCAATGGGGACGGCCGCCTTGTTGTCGAGATCGACGCCATCGGCGTAGGTGAGCTCTTTGGCGTATTCGACGGGGCATCCGAGCTCGATGGATTCGACGATATGCGAGGAGTGGTAACCGCTTTCGCCCTTGCTGATGGTACGTGCGATGGTGAAGTAGGTACTACCATTCGGCATCTGAGACAGTTGGGTGCGGATTGTGCCGGGTGTCAGTGAGGCGCTGTGCACACCCCACTTGGGGCACAGTCCCGAGAACCGGGGGAAGCGAATTCCCGACGCTGTGAAGTGCTTGGAGATGTTGCCCGCCAGATCGATGCGAATGAGGTGAAAGGGCACCCCCTCACGGCCGGGCTTGCGCAGTGTCGTGAGCCGATGGCACGCCTGTTCCCATCCGACACGAAAGCGGTGTCCAAGCAACTCAATGTCGTAGCGATTTTCCAGTGCCGCTTCGAGGATGCGGTCGTACGGCATGATCACTGCGCCAGCGAAGTAGTTCGCAGCGGTGATGCGCCCGAGGGTGCGTGACTCCTTCGACGTCAGCACTGGGTTCTCGCACAGCTTGTCGATCTCGTCCGACATGGTCAGCAATCCGATTTGGTTCGCCAACTGGAAGTTGCGGGACCTCGGCCGCAGCACCTCAGACAGCAGCAGGACCCGGCGCTTTGGGTCGTACCGGCGCACGGCGCGGGTGTCTCGTGTGGCGCGAACAATGCGTACATCGACGCGCAGGGTTTCGCGAAGGTAGCGAATCAGTCCGTTGGACAGCTCATTTGGATCGAGCTTGGCCTCTCGCCAGAGCGCCTCAGCGCCCTCTTCAAAGGTGGGCAGGTAGTTGCCGTGGTCTTGGATGAGGTTGTGCACCTCTTCGGATGACAGATTGGGCCTGGCGTGCAGGCGGTCAATGTCGTCATCGGCGAGCTGCGCCGCGAGCGCCTGCGATTTTTCGGCCACCCCTTGGTAGGCCTCGTACATGGACAGCACGGCGCGAGCCATGGATGGGGACTCCGAGACGAGGTTGCGCACCTCTTGGTTGCTCAGCGAGTGGTTCTCGAAGAGGGGGTCGCCAAACACCTCCATGAGGTCTGCGGTGAGGCGCGCATCGTCATCGCCAGCAAAGGTGCGCAGGTCGATGTCAAAGACCTGGGCCAGCTTGATCAGCACACTGGCGGACAAGGGTCGCTTGTCGTGCTCGATGAGGTTGAGGTAGCTCGCTGAGATACCGAGCTTTTCAGCCAGGCGAACTTGAGTGAGCCCCTCTCTGCGCCTGAGCGCTCGCACCTTTCCCCCGAGTCTGGCCGGCCGTGGCATGGGTCCCCCGCTTGTCATGATTTACATTAACAAGCTTTACTGAATTGGCGTTCATTCTTTACTTCGCTTTTCTGCATTGCCTGTCGTGACAGGCCAAAAGCATGGCGGCGAGTTCGATCGTGTGAAAAGTTCCGTGCAGTTGAGCCACGGAGTTCTTGTCAATGAGCCTTGCAGCCATCGAAGCCAACACCGGTACCGGCGTCCAGATCCTGGGACCGGTGACCGACGAGTTCGCCGAAATCCTGTCGACCGATGCTCTGGCCTTCTTGGTCGAGCTGCATCGTCGATTTGCTCATCGGGTGTCGGAGCTGCTGGACGCCCGGGTGCTGGCTCAAGAGCGCTACGACGCGGGGGCACTGCCCTGCTTTCCGCCAGAGACAGCTCGCATTCGCGAGACTGAGTGGCAGTGCGCTCCGCTGCCCCCCGGGCTGCTAGACCGCCGTGTCGAGATCACGGGGCCTGTCGACCGCAAGATGGTGATCAACGCCCTGAACTCGGGTGCCAGCTGTTTCATGGCGGACCTTGAGGACAGCAACAGCCCGACCTGGACCAACTGCATCGAAGGCCAGATCAACCTGCGCGATGCCGTGCGCCGCGACATCGAGTTCACCCACCCGACGACGGGCAAGCACTACTCGCTCAAGGGTGAGTCCGCGACGCTTCTGGTTCGCCCACGTGGGTGGCACCTCGTCGAGCGTCACATTCTGGTCGATGGCCAGCCGATGGCGGCATCGCTGGTCGACTTCGGCCTGTACTTCTTCCACAACGCCCACGAGCTGACCGCGCGGGGCGCCGGACCTTGGTTCTATCTCGCCAAGCTGCAGGGCTACACCGAGGCCAGGCTGTGGAACGACGTGTTCGTCTTTGCCCAGAACGCTCACCGGCTGCCGCAGGGCACCATCAAGGCGACGGTGCTGCTCGAGACGCTGCCGGCTGCGTTCGAGATGGACGAGATGCTGTTCGAGCTGCGCGAGCACATGGCTGGTCTGAACTGTGGCCGGTGGGACTACATTTTCAGTGCGATCAAGACCACGCGGGCTCATGGCGACCGGGTCCTTCCGGATCGCAGTGAAGTCGGTATGACCCAACACTTCATGAAGTCATATACCGAGCGCGTCATCCAGGTCTGCCACCGGCGTGGGGTTCATGCCATCGGTGGAATGGCCGCGCAGATTCCCATCAAGGGCGACGCCGAGGCGAACAGTCGGGCCCTCGAGAAGGTGCATGGGGACAAGCTGCGCGAGGTGACTGCCGGTCACGACGGTACCTGGGTGGCCCATCCGGGGCTCATCTCAGTCGCCCGTGATGTGTTCGACACCTACATGCCGACCGCCAATCAGATTCACAACCGGCGTCTCGACGTCGATGTAACCGAAGCCGACTTGCTGGCGGTA
>CAYYHT010000044.1:18576-19813 GCA_964471355.1 uncultured Enterobacteriaceae bacterium | reverse complement strand
GAGGTCGACGCCGAACCCGCCGGGGACCAGCACGCCGTCCACGTCATCGAGACTCGCACCCGGGTTGTCTAGGTCGACGGTCTCGGAGTCGAGGAACTTGAGCTCGACCTTGACGTCGTTGGCCAATCCGCCGTGGTACAGCGCCTCGTTCAGGCTCTTGTAGGTGTCCGAGAGGTGGACGTACTTGCCCACGATGCCAATGCGGACCGTGTGCGTGGGGTTCTCGAGCCGATGGACGAGATCGGTCCACTGGTCGAGGTTGGCGCTGGCGGCCCAGATGCCCAGCTTCTCGCAGACGCGGTCATCGACGTCTTCTTCGTGCAGTTTAATGGGCAGCTGGTAGATGTGGCTGACGTCTTCGACGCTGATGACGTCCTGTTCGCTGACGTTGCAGAAACGAGCGATCTTCTGCTTGATCTCTTTGGGGATGGGCTTTTCGCCGCGGCAGAACAGAAGGTCGGGCTGGATGCCGACCTGCAGCAGTTCCTTGACCGAGTGCTGGGTAGGCTTGGTCTTGAGCTCGCCAGCGGTCTTGATGTACGGGATGAGCGTCAGGTGGATGTACAGGACATTGTCGGGGCCAGCGTCGTGGCGGAACTGACGGATGGCCTCGAGGAAGGGCAGTCCTTCGATGTCGCCGACGGTGCCGCCGACTTCAACGATGACGATGTCAGCGGGGCCTTCGCTTGCGAGGTGAATGCGTCGCTTGATCTCGTCGGTGATGTGGGGAATCACCTGGACGGTGCGGCCCAGGTATTCGCCCTTGCGCTCGCGCTCGATGACCGACGCATAGACGCGTCCGGTGGTGAAGTTGTTGGTCTGTGACAGCGTGGCCGTCGTGAACCGCTCGTAGTGGCCCAGGTCGAGATCGGTCTCGGCGCCATCGTCGGTGACAAAGACCTCGCCGTGTTGGTACGGGGACATGGTGCCCGGATCGATGTTGATGTACGGGTCCATCTTGAGGTTGGTGACCCGAAGGCCGCGCGTCTCGAGAATCGCGCCTAGTGCAGCCGCTGACAGGCCCTTGCCGAGCGACGACAACACTCCGCCTGTGATGAAGATGTACTTCTTCCTCGCCATGCTTCCCCCGAACCGACCGGCAACCCCAGCAACCACCAATCGGCCGGCACTATAGCCCGATGTTCCTCGGGGATCACGGGGGCGATCGCACTCCGATCAACCCACGCAAAACAAAACCCACGAAGCGCTCGGGAGCGGCGTCGTGGGCTAGGAGCAA
>CAYYHT010000044.1:15838-18476 GCA_964471355.1 uncultured Enterobacteriaceae bacterium | reverse complement strand
GGGAGGCAGTGTGCTTCAGCACACAACGACCGCGGCGACAACGGCCACGGCGTCGTGGGCAAAACCACAAAACCCACGAAGCGCTCGGGAGCGGCGTCGTGGGCTAGGAGCAAGGGAGGCAGTGTGCTTCAGCACACAACGACCGCGGCGACAACGGCCACGGCGTCGATTCCCTAGCGCTTCGAGAATTGGAAGCGACGACGAGCGCCACGCTGTCCGTACTTCTTGCGCTCGACCTTGCGGGCGTCGCGAGTCAGGAAGCCAGCGGACTTCAGCGGTCCACGGAACTGCGGGTTCACGTCGAGCAGTGCGCGAGCGATGCCGAGACGGCAAGCGCCGGCTTGGCCGGTGTGACCACCGCCGTTGACACTGATCGTGACGTCATAGGCTTCGAGAGTCTCGGTGAGACCCAGAGGCTGTGTCAGATCGAAGCGCAGGCTGGCCCGGACGAAGTACTCGTCGATGGGGCGCTTGTTGATCAGGATGCGGCCGGTGCCGGGACGCAGGTAGACGCGAGCCACGGAGGACTTACGACGGCCGGTGCCTTGGTACTGAACGGTTTGAGTGCGAGC
This sequence comes from uncultured Enterobacteriaceae bacterium, assembly GCA_964471355.1. Taxonomy (GTDB): domain Bacteria; phylum Myxococcota_A; class UBA796; order UBA796; genus CAYYHT01. Next base: position 17,904 of record CAYYHT010000044.1, on the reverse strand, counting down.
CATGATGTGCAGATCCTAAGGAAGGGGCTGGGGCTTCTGGCCCGCGTGCGGATGAGCGGTACCGGGGTACACCTTGAGCTTCTTGAGAATGTCCCGCGAGAGCTTGTTCTTGGGCAGCATGCCTTTGATGGCGTGCTGGAACATGCGCTCGGGGTCGGTCTCGCGCACAGTGCGTGCGTCCAGAACCTTGAGGCCACCCGGGTAAGTCGAGTGCTTGTAGTAGTTCTTCTGGTCGAGCTTGCGGCCGGTCAGGTGGACCTTGGAAGCGTTCAGAACGATGACGAAGTCACCTGTGTCCACGTGGGGGGTGTAAATCGGCTTGTTCTTGCCGCGGAGGGCGTCCGCGATGCGGGTAGCGATGCGACCGAGGGTCTGGCCCTCTGCGTCGATGACGTACCAGGAACGGTCGATTTCGCCCGTCTTTGCGATGTAGGTGCGCATATTCTTTGTCCAGAAAAGTGGATGCGAGCTTCTCGACGAGGCCCGCGAACCGCGCGCAGGTAAGCGGCGCGCAGTCGAGTGTCAAGGGAAGGGAGTCACTCGGACGAGGTGCCCGGCGCCACGTCCACAACGTTGTATTCAGCATCTTCGCCGACGGTCAGTCGGTGGAAGAAGACGTCCGAGGTGCCGTTCCGGCCATCGGTCCAAGCGGCCCACAGGTCTCCTGAACGCACGTCGATGTTGATGTCGACCTTGAAAGATGCACCTGGATCCATGTTGTCGATGCGCCGGTCACTGGGGTCCCAGATGACGCCACCGTCGGCAGACCAGTTGTAGTAGATGTCGTTGTAGCCCTCGCCTTCGGTGTCGGCGCGGCGTTCTTCCCAGGCGACAACGATGAACTCGTTGCGCAGGGTCACGCGCGGCTTGAGGCTATTGCCCTCGCCGGGCTGGTCGGTGTCGAGGCGGACCTCTTCGGTTGAGAAGTTTCCGTCGACAGCGGCCCGGAACATGACGTCGTAGCCGCCGTTGCGCGCGTCTTCCCACACAAAGTAGGCGGTGCCTTCTTGCACGGCCACATCGGGGAATCGGCTGTCGTAGAAGCCCAGGTTGTCGCTCTCGACACGAATCGCTCCGGTTGCCCAGGTCAGCCCACGGTTGGGGGACCAGTTCATGAGGATGTCGCGTTCGTCGCCGTTGCGGTCGTCCGACCAGACCACGTAGACGCGGCTCCCCTCGGCTGAGAAGCGCGGCGAGAAGCTGTCGAACTGCCCCGGCTGGTCGCCGAGGTCGAGTCGAATGTCGGGCTGAAAGGTCAGGCCGTCGTCATAGGACCCGGCGAAATAGATGTCGGACTTGCCATCGCGGCTGTCTTCCCAGACCACATACACGTTGCCCTCGCCGTCAGCCTCGATCTGAGGCCATGCCGAATAGGCAGCGCCGGGCTCGTCACCGTCGAGTCGGACCTGCGGGAAGAAGCTCTCGCCGTCGTGGCTGGTGGCCACCATGATGTCGTAGCCGCCGCGCAGCGCATCGAACCACACCACATGGATCTTGTTGTTGGTCGCCACAATCTGCGGCCCAATGCTCATGGAGTCGCCGTCCGCGTCATCTTCAAGGATGAGGTCGGCGGGCAACCAGGTGACGCCTTGGTCCCGCGAGCGGTTGTAGTAGATGTTGTGATTTTCGACATCGGAGTCGCGATCGTCTTCCCAGACCACAAAGACACCGCTGTCGGTGCACGCAATCGCCGGACTGAACGCGACGCCCGTCCCGTGGTTCACCTTGGTGTCCAAGGACTCCCAGCTGATGCCGCCGTCTGCCGATTTGTTGAACCACACACTCGGGGTGCCGTCACGGTCGTCGAGCCACACCACATAGACCACACCGTTGCGGTCGACGCACATGCCGGTGCTGTCGCTGTCGACCTCGTCCGGTTCGCTCACATTGTCGACGCGAATGTCTGAGCTGACAAGAATCTGCTCGCCCCCTGTACAGCCGCCAACAAGGGCGATGAACACGGGAAGGACCGAAAGACAGCGATAGAGCACGTAAAACTCCCCAGAAGATGGGTGCCGGCCCGTATAACACGGTTTGGATCACTTGACGCGCCGCCGGGACGTGGT
>CAYYHT010000044.1:0-15828 GCA_964471355.1 uncultured Enterobacteriaceae bacterium | reverse complement strand
CCGGCCGATCTGGAGATCTGATGCATGACAAGGCGAAGCTTGGCACTCGGTTCACGTGTTTCGAGTGTGGATGCAAGTTCTATGACCTGAACAAAGAGGTGCCGGCGTGCCCTGACTGCAATGCAGATCAGCGCCAAGCGCCGGTTCAGGACATGAAGTCCCTGCTCTCAAGCAAGGGGCGCAAGCCCAAGGCCAAGCCCGCTCCGGTCGAAGAGCCCAAGGCCAAGGCCGCTCCTCCTAAGGCCGACAGCCTCGATCACTTCGGCAACGCCGAAGATGAATCGACGGAAAAAGAAGAGGCCAAGGAAGAAGAGCCGGTCGACGACGACGACGAGTAGCCGCGACTTCAGCGCTTCCACGGGGGCGGACCGTCCCCGTACAACGTCTGACGCAACTCTAGGCCATGTGCGGGTGCTGTCTTGCCCGCAGCCTGTCTGGACCTGGCTTCCAGAACCTGCCCCGCCCATTCCGGCGGCCGCTTTCCACGTCCGATGTCGGCGAGCGTGCCGGCCATGATGCGCACCATGTGGCGCAAAAAGCCGATGCCGTGCACTTCGAGGTGCACCTCGTCACCCACGGCGTTCACGCCGATCTGTTTGATCTTTCTCACAGGTGTGGCGGCCATGCACAGCCGCGCCCTGAATGACGACAGGTCGTGCTCGCCCAACCAATGCTGGGCCCCCGCGTTCATGGCCTCGGCGTCGAGCGCGGTCCGCAAGTTCCAGACGCGATGCCGGCGGATGGGACTGCGGGCCGAGCGACCGAGAAAGCGGTAGCGATAGACCTTGCCCCACGACCACTGGCGCGCGTCGAAGCCCTCTGGCGCGACACTCGCAGAGACCACAGCCACGTCGGCCGGCAGCGAGCCATTGAGCCCGCGCAGCACATCGCGAGGGGTTCGTTCCGCTGACGTGTCGAAGTGTGCGCACTGGTCCAACGCATGGACGCCCGAGTCGGTTCGCCCAGCCGCATGGACGCGAATCGGGTGTCCACAGAGCTTCTCGAGCGCTGCCTCGACCTCGCTCTGAACGGACCGCTGACCGGGCTGCAGCTGCCAACCGACGAAGTCCTTGCCGTCGTACTCGAGCACCAGCTTAAAGCGTGTCAAACCCACGAGCGCGCCACCCGGCCATCAGAAATCGAGCTTGAGGCCCGCGGTGAAGAGCGAGCCCGAGAAGTCGTAGCCTCGCAGGGGCTCGCCATCAGCATCGGTGCCCGTCTCGTTGTCGCCAACGCGATTGGCGATGGTCTGGTTGCGCCACTCGAGCACGATCCAGGTGTCATTGATGCCCGTATCGGCCTCAAGCATGCCGGCACGCCCCGGCTGAAAGACGTCGAGCAGAATGTTGACGCCTAGGGCGGTGTGGTTGCCCCGGAACGCCCCCGAAATCTTGTCCTTGGTGCCAGGTCGGAACGGACGGTCCGGGTCGGCGACGACGTCGTCGGATTTGTCCCACGCCTCGCGCCAGATCAGGTGGTTGAAGCCGTAGCGAGCAAAGGGAACCAGCGGCTGCTCATCGAAGATCTGCAGGCGTCCAGTCGCTGCCAGCTGCAGGTCCCACCAGGTCATGTTGGCTTCGTCGATGCTCGTGTCTCCGGACACAACACCCACCTGAAATCCCTTCTTGCTGTGATAGCCGAGCCCGATGTCGAGCTCAACGAGCTGCCAGAACGCCGGTCCGGCCTCGATGTACAGCCCTGTCAGCTTGCCGTTGTCACCCCCGTATGCCTCGTCGAGGGCAGCCAAGGAGGTCACGGTGTTGCCATCGGCATCGGTCGTCGTGGTGCGGGGAAAGGTCAGACTGCCGTACTTCATCTCGAAGTTGCCCACGCTCTCGGTCTGGTCCTTTGGCAACTCGATGGCCGAAGCTGGCGCCGCCACCAGCGTCAGCGCTGAAGCTGTCGCAAGGGCCGCACCGCGGCGCCGAAGCACCAACAGGCCCACGGGAAGCATCGCCAGCCAGCCGGCCGAGCTCGGACCCGTGCTGCAGATCGGCCCCCCTGGCTCGCCGTATGACTCGTGGGGAGCCGTCGTCGATTCAGGGGTCTTGGAGATCACGTCGGACATGGGGCTTTCCTGGTCGGATGCGTCGATGGTTCGCACTGCGAAGTAATAGGGCACGTCGTTGGTCAGGGGCGACACGGTGTAGGTCACCTCTTGTCCGGGTTCGACCTCGGTAATCGAGATGGGTCCCTCGACATCGCCAGACAGATAGTCTGTGCCGGTCGACACATAGACAGCGTCGGTGCCGGACTCGAATGCGGTGGGGCTGAAGTAGAGCTCGTAGTGGTCGAGGTCTTCGATGTCCGAACCATCGAACTCAATGGTGACTCGGCGATCGCCGAAGCCCACGTTGTCGGCGCTGAGCACGACGGTGGGGGGCGGATCATCCTTGAGCAGATCGATGCGCATTTCGCCGTCATCGACCCCGGCGGTTGTGTAGGTGATCCAGATCGGGACATCGCCTTCATCCCAGCTGTCTTGGACATCGAATGCAACCGAGATGGCGTCCCCGGCACTTGCAGTCCCCTGCCCTAGCTCCGCCGTCGTACCCGTGTGTGGACGGTGCTGGACGGTGTAGCTGCCGTCTCGATCAGTTGTGAAGTGGATGGTGACCGAGTCGCCGGTGATGGCCGCTTCGGGGTCGAGACTGACCGCCGACAACCATGGATTCGACGTGATGATCTCAAATGTCCCATCACTGCTGCCGCCGTATGCGTACCCATCGGCGGCGATCATATCCTTGATGGTCGCGGTCGTCGCCGGGTCGTAGAACGGCAGCACACCGGACGAGGTGTCATCGGCAATCAGGCCGGTGTTCGGCCAAATTGCGACGCCGTCAGCATGGGAGATGGCCACCCACGAGCCATCCGGGTCAGCCGCCACCGCCGTCGGGGAGCTTAGGTTGGTGCCAATGGGCAGGAAGCTCGTGTAAGTGCCAGGAGTGCCGGTGTAGTAGCGGCCCACACTGCTGGTTCCGACGACCAGAACGCTGTTGTTGAATGGACTGACGTCGGTGATGGTGCCCACATTGAACGTACCGGTGGTGCCATTCGCCGTCGAAATGGTCGTGCCGTTGAGCGACAGGAAGTGCAGATGAGTACTCTCGTGGCCGATGTAAAACGTGCCCAGCCCCGCGTTTGAGACCACCGAGGCGTCGATGTAGCTGTTTCGAATAAAGGTCGCGGCGTAGGTCGTGTCGACAGACCTGCTGGCCAAGCCAATCTTGCGCATGGCCAGCGCGTCACTGACGTCACTGCCCTGGTCGTCAAAGGTGAGTACGTAGAGCGCATCGTCGGCCGAGTCGTCCTCGACCCCTGCGAACAGCCACACGCCGTAGGCCGAGATGGTGTCCGAGCCGTCGCTGAGGTCCCAGATGCCTGAGTCTCCGACAGAGGTGTCGGTGCTGATCGAGCCGTTCTCCCACGACAGTGCAGTGACGGTGCCGTCCAGACACGCGACGTAGATGGAGTATTCATCGTCCGTCGCGTCACCTCGGTAGGGAACCGCTCCGTACGCGATGCATGCAGAGCTGTGAGAGGTGGTCCAGGTGTGTGTGTCGAGGACAAGCAACTTGCCAGCCGAGTCGACTGCGGTGACGAGACGTCCGTCTTCGGACATGGCCAAGCCATCGAGACTGCTCGCCGTCGGATCGATGCTTGCTGCAACGCGATCTGGCGGCGCCGCCAAGGCAAGACTCATCAGCAACCACATGGAAATGGACTCCTCCAGACGAACAATCTGCAAACACCATACCAGCGAAAAAGCCCGATGGCCCCGTGCAGGCGGGTCTGCAGCCTGACAATCTGTCATTCGGCCCGACGCTGCTGTGGCAGCTCGGACAAGCTGTCACATGGAGACGCCTTTGATCAGAGCGCCGCCACACGCAACGGCCGCCGCAGCGGTCGCACGCAGGTTGTCGATTGCGCACCAGATATGGATCTCGCCGTCATGATCGACGTGAATACGGCCCACATGTGCGAATGGATGCCCCTCGACCGAGCGCGGCCTGGGAACGGAACGCGCGGAGTTGTCGTCGGCGACAATCACGCCGCCGTCGGCGAGGATCTGTGACACCAGCTCGGCCGGTACCCGACGCGTGGCGCGAATCGATAGCTGTGCACTCATGCCTGAAAAGACCGGAACGCCGACCGCAGTCACGCGGTGTATGGGCATGCCGACCAGAGTGTTGACCTCGGCTGCGACCCGGGACTCGAGCGCTGTGCGGCCAAACTCGTCCACCACTCCGAGCTGCGGGGCGAGATCGAAGGCGAGGCCATTTTCGAAGATCTTGCGTGGCGGCGTCGCGCTGTTGAACAGGGCGACGACTTGCTTGGACAGCTCTTCAATGCCGTGGCGGCCGTAGATGCTGGCAGGCACGAACACTGTGGCTGCCGCGGCACCATCAACCGCAGCACGCCGCAGCGGGCCCAAGATGGAAGCAATCAGCAATGCCGGGCCGCTTGGCACCGACACAGCCCCGGCTTCGACGGCGGCCTGTACCTTTTCGGGGTTGATCCATGGCACGACCAGCGGAACGTCGTCGTCATCGGCAAATGCACCCGAACAGTCCACGGTCAGAACACCGTCGTCGATGGCGCCACCAGCGGCCTCGCGGGCCACGTCTTTTGGAGTGGCCACAATCAACAAGTCCAGCTCGTCCCACACCTGGTGGACCAGGTCGTCGACCGCCACCTGGGCGCCGCCATAGTCGACGAACGGGATGGTGGTCGCCGCGCGGGCCAGCGGCACGATCTCGTCAGGGCGCCAGGGCGCCGCATCGAGAACTTTGATGACCTCTTGTCCTACCGAACCTGTGGCGCCGGCGATTCCAACCTTCGTAGACATGCGCCGCCGTTATCGCTTTGGCAGCTTCGCGTCAGCATCGCGCAGGTACAGTGGCGCAATGGCAGCATCGCGAGCCCCCTCTCCGCGGGCAAAAGCTGCCGCCGCAAGCGAAGCCAGCGCGAGCACACCGGGGTCATCGGCGTCTGGCAACACCGTGCCGCCCGCCTGCTGCACCAGGTCGGCATAGACAATGGCCCCCTCTCCGGTCGCCACAAACGGAGGCGTCGCCCAAGACAGCGCCACTTGTGGTGCGACGTCGGCGGGACCGACTGTTGCCTCACCATCGAACCAGGTGGCGTAGACCCTTCCTTTGCGCGCATCGAGCATCGCGAGTACGGGCTCTTGGCCCGTGCGACGAGCACGAGGCAGAAGGCTGTCGGTCCACCACAGAGGCAAATCGAGGGAGGTGGCCAGACCGAGTGCAGTGGCCAGCCCAACCCTGAGGCCCGTGAAGGCGCCAGGTCCATGGACAACCGCGATGCCATCGAGGTCGCTCAGGGTCAGTCCGGCCTCGTGAACAAGCTCAATGGCCCAGGGCACCAGCAGGCCCTCGGTTCCGCGAACCGTGCGCGCGATGCGAACGAACTCGAGGCCGTCGGCGTTCAGGGCAACGCCAGCCACGGGGCCAGAGGTATCGACGGCGAGCACATTCATGGGGGCCCTGTAGCCGAACGAAGCGGCCTAGCCCATCAACCTGTCGATGAGCTTACTCACGTCGTTGACGGTCACCACAATCATCAGCGCCACCAGTGCCAGGACACCGATCATCTGCAGTCGCTCCCGCAATGCGACAGAGAGTGGACGCCCTCGGATGCCCTCAACCAAGTAGAACAAGATCTGGCCGCCATCGAGCACCGGCACGGGCAACAGATTGATGAGGCCCAGGCTGATGCTGATCATGCCGATGAACCGAGCATAGGTGTGCATTCCGCGCTCGGCACCCTTTGCAGCCATCTCGAAGATGGCAATCGGCCCACCGAGGCCATCTTTGACCGCCAGACCTCCCGTCATGAGGTTGCCCAGCGCGTCGAGGGTGTTGGTGAACAACACGGTGGTCTCGTCCACAGCCCTCGGCAGGGCCTCGAACAAGCTGTAGTAGGCATCGACCCAATTGCCATCGACGTAGGAGTCCCGGTAGGCGGCGATTCCGATGATCGGGCGCCACTGCTCGCTGGTCATGACCACTTCGCTCTTCATCTCGGGGGTCATGTCCAAGGTCAAGAGCTCGCCGTCGCGGACCAGAAGGAGCTTGACGGCTCTTGGCTTGCTGTACTTGGTGCGGTCCGGACTCACCGTGAGCGCCACCAGCTCGATCAGATGATCGAAGTCATGAACGGCCACGCCGTCCACCGCCAAGATGCGGTCGTTGGGCAAGACTCCAGCCTTGAGCGCGGGCGAGTCTGCCGCGACCTCGCCGACCATCATCAACGCCGGAACCAAGCCAAAGAGATCACCGTAGGGGTCGATGTCCTGGGGCTTCCAGTCGCCACGGACCATAGTCGTGGTCTCGGTATGCGTCTTGAACCCAGTCTCGGTGCGCTCGGGATGGATGTACTCGATGCTGTGCTCGTCGCCGTCGAGTGCTGTGATGAGCTGCTCCCACGTGCGAACGTTGACGCCGTCTACCTTGCGAATGTAGTCGCCGGTGCCGATGCCCGCGACCGCCGCCGGAGACGTTGGGTCGTCGACGCCCACTCGACTCGACAGCGGCTTCCAGACGATGCCCAGGCTCTTGCTGTCGGCGATTCCAGACCCGATCAGGTCGACTGAGCCACCAGCAAATGTGAACTCGATGGGCTGGCCCTCGCGGGTCACCGACAACACGAACTCGCTGTCAGTGTGGTTGGCGAGCTCCATCTCGAGCTCGCGCCAGTGCTCGACCGGCTGGCCATTGACCGCCGTCACCACATCGCCGTTGCGAATGCCCGCCTGTTCGGCCGATGTGTGAGACAACACCATGCCCACGGTGGTGTCGAAGTTCGGATCGCCCGTCATCAATACGGCGGTGAACAGGACCACCGGCAACACGAGGTTGAACACAGGACCCGCCAGCATCACCAACAGGCGCTGCCAGATGGGCTTGTTCATGAAGTCGGTCTCGGGGTCGACAAGAGCGTCGGGGTCGTAGTCACCGAACGGGTCAGCACCCGCGAGCTGCACGTAGCCGCCAACGGGGAGTGCCGAGATTCGGTAATCGGTGTCGCCGTAGCGGAAGCCCCAAAGCCGGGGTCCCATGCCAATGGAGAACACCGGCACGCCAACCTTGAACGCCTTTGCGACGATGAAGTGTCCGAACTCGTGGATGAAGACCAGGACGCCAATGGCCCCGAGTCCTGCGACCAGCGAGAATAGGACGCTCAAACGCCCTTCACCAGGGTCGCGTAGCCGTACAGCAGAGGCGCCACGAACATGAGCGCATCAATGCGGTCGAGCAGTCCTCCGTGTCCGGGCATGATCCATCCTGAGTCTTTCACTTCGAACGTCCGCTTCACGAGTGACTCTGCAAGATCGCCCACGACACCGACCGCGCCAAGCCCCAGGCTCAGGAAAAGACAATCCGCGACCGTCAAGGTTTCGAAGGTGAAGTGGCGATAGACAAGCATGACGGTGGTTGCAAGGGCCAAACCACCGACAAAGCCCTCCCACGTTTTCTTCGGACTGATAATCGGACTCATCTTGTGCTTTCCGAAGGCCTTACCGGCAAAATAGCCGCCGGTATCGCTGCTCCAAGGCACGATCATCAGAATGGCCAGCCACCAAATGCCGTTGTCGAGCCGCCTGATGAGCGGAATGAAGAGGATCAGCCCACTGATCCAGGTCAGCCCAAGAATGTAGCGTCCGACGCGATCGGCGCCGCCCTTGAGCTGTTCCTTGTGCGAGATGCGGCTGACCGAGAAGACGAAGGTGCCGACGACGACGACCCCCATCATGGTCAGCGCGTGCGCAGTGCCCAAGCCCAGCGTGACCGCCCAGAGCGCCGCAGTGGCGAGGACCAACCAGATAAACGACGGCCAAACATCATCTTTGAACGCCATGCGTGCGTACTCATCGAGGCAGACGAGCAGGGCAATGGACACGTAGATGTCGAGCCCGAGCACTCCACCCCAGACGAGTGTGGGGATGAGCGTGCCAAGTCCGACGATGGCTGCGATGATGCGGGTCGCCATTACGAAGCGTCTCCGAGTTGTGCGCGAGTCTTGCCGAATCGGCGGTTCCGACTGCCGTAGACGCGCAGTGCCTCTTCGAGTTCTGGCCTTCGAAAGTCCGGCCACAGCACCTCGGTGACGAGGATTTCAGCGTAGGCGAGCTGCCACAGGAGGAAGTTGGACAGGCGCATCTCACCGCTGGTGCGAATGACCAAGTCGGGGTCGGGCAGGCTGCCCGTATAGAGCCTGCCGGCAATGGTCATCTCGTCGATGGCGTCGACTTCCATGGCTCCGGCTTCGACGTCGCGGGCAATGCTGCGGACCGCCGCTGCAATCTCGGCCCGAGATCCGTAGGACAACGCCAGCTGCAGAATCAGGCCATCGTTCTGGGACGTCGCAGTGCTGACTTGGTCGAGCAACAGTCGGACGGAGTCGGGCAGCCTGTGCAGCTCGCCGATGGCCCTTAGGCGCACTCCCATGTCCATGAGCTCACCGATTTCGTCGGTCAGATAGCGGGCGAGCAGCGCCATGAGCGCCTGCACTTCGTCCTCAGGGCGACCCCAGTTCTCAGTCGAAAAGCTGTACAACGTCAGGACCTCGACACCGAGCTCTCCGCAGGCCCGGGTGATGTCACGCACGCTCTCGGCGCCGGCCTCGTGGCCCTTGTTGCGGTGCTGGCCCCGCTGCTCTGCCCATCGCCCGTTGCCATCCATGATGATGGCGAGGTGTCTTGGGATGGCGACTTCGGAGGTCACATCAGACCTCGAGGACTTCGGATTCCTTGTCCCCGCCGGTCGCCTCAGTGCGCTTGACGGCGCCATCGGTCGCTTCCTGGACCTTGGACAGCAGGCGCTTGAGCTCGTCCTCGCTGATCTCTTTGTCCTTTTCGGCGGTCTTGAACATGTCGTTGTAGTCACGACGAACATGCCGGATGCGCTGCTTGGCGTCCTCGACCATCTTGCGAACCTGTTTGACGAGGTGGTCGCGACGGTCCTTGGTCAGGGCGGGCACGGGCACGCGAATGACCTGGCCATCGTTGCTGGGGTTGAGACCCAGGCCAGCAGCGACGATGCCTCGCTCAATGTCGTGAATGGTGGTCTTGTCCCATGGGGTCAGGACCAACAGTCGCGCATCGGGGGCGACCACGGTTGCAAGCTGATTGACGGGCATGCTGGCGCCGTAGGACGCGACGGTGACGTTCACGTTCTCGACCAACGCCGGCGTCGCTCTGCCGGTGCGAACCTTCAGAAAGTCGCGCAACAAGGCGTCGTGCGCCTTGTTCATATCGGCTTGCATTTCTTCGAGGTACTCGTCCATACCGACCTTCCTAGGCTACACCTGCGTCGTTTGCGACATACGTGCCTATGGCCTCACCGCACACCGCGCGGGCGATATTACCGGGAACGTTGAGGTCGAACACGACGATCGGCAGGTCGTTGTCCATGCACAGGCTGACTGCCGTGCTGTCCATGACCTTGAGTCGCCGGTTGAGCACCTCGTGGTAGGTGAGCGTGTCGAAGCGCTTGGCCTCGGGGTGCACCACCGGATCCATGTCGTAGATGCCGTCGACCTTGGTTGCCTTGAGGATCACGTTGCAGCCAAGTTCCGCAGCACGCAGCGCGGCAGCGGTATCCGTCGAAAAGTAGGGATTGCCCGTACCGGCAGCGAAGATCACAACCCGACCCTTCTCGAGGTGCCGAATGGCGCGTCGCCGAATGTAGGGCTCGGCAACGGAATCCATCTTGATGGCCGTCATGACGCGGGTGTAGCAGCCCCGCTTCTCGAGGGCGTCTTGCAGAGCCAGGCCATTCATGACCGTGGCGAGCATGCCCATGTAGTCGGCCTGCGCGCGGTCCATGCCCGCAGCCGCGCCCGCGATGCCGCGGAAGATGTTGCCACCACCGAGCACCACGCATGTCGACACACCCATGTCCCGGACTTCGTGGATTTCGGCGGCAAAGCGATTCAGCGTCGTGGTATCGACACCAAACCCAGCGTCTCCGGCGAGCATCTCGCCGGAAACTTTGATGAGGACGTGCTTGTATTTGGGGTCGGGCACTCTATTTGGCGCCCGCCATAGCGGCGACTTCCGCTGCGAGGTCGGATTCCTTCTTTTCGAGGCCCTCGCCCAGCACCATGCGCGTGAAGCGGCGCACGTTGATGTTCTCGCCCATCTTGGCGACGGCGGCGGTCATCATGTCGTTGACCGTCAGCTTGTCGTCCTTGACGAACTTCTGCTCGAGCAAGCAGATGTCCTCGAAGTACTTGCCGATGCGGCCGGAGACAATCTTCTCGGCGATGTGCTCGGGCTTGCCCTCTTCGATGACGCGGGCGATCTGGACCTTCTTTTCCTTCTCGACCTGTGCCTCTGGCACCTCGTCACGGGACACGTACTCGGGTGCAGCAGCAGCGATGTGCATGGCCAGATCCTTGGTCAGGTTCTGGAAGTCATCGGTCATCGCGACAAAGTCGGTCTCGCAATTCACTTCGAGCAGCACGCCAATCTTGCCACCCGCATGGATGTACGAGACGACGAGGCCCTCGGTCGCGGCGCGACCGGCCTTTTTGGCAGCCTTGGAGATGCCCTTGGCGCGAAGCCAGTCGATGGCCGCTTCGACATCGTTGTCGCTCTCGGCCAGTGCGTTCTTACAATCGAGGATGCCGGCGCCCGTGCGTGCACGAAGGGCCTTGATTTCAGCCATTCCCATGATGGTCTCCATGGGGGCCACAAAGGCCCCATCAATAGTTGTTTGAGCGACGACTAGGCGGACGCGGTGGTCTCGTCAGGGGTCTCGGCGGGGGCCTCGACAGGCGCTTCAGGCGCGGCCTCGGCAGGTGCGGCTTCGGCTGCATCAGCCGGTGCGGCCTCGGCTTCGGGAGCGGCGGCTGTTGCTTCGGCATCGGTGCCATCGGCAGCAGAAGCGCGGCGGACGACTTCGACGGACTCGTCTTGTTCGTCGCTGACGTAGGCGCGCTTGCCGGCGCGGCCGGTCTGCAGAGCCTTGCCCTCGATGGCGGCATCGGCGATGGCGGCGGTGAAGAGGCGAATGGCCTTCAGCGCGTCATCGTTGCCTGGAATGACGTAGGCGATTCCATTGGGATCGCAGTTGGTGTCACACAGGGCGACAATTGGAATCTTCAGCGTCTGGGCTTCTTTAACTGCGATGTGCTCTTTGCGCGGATCGATGACGAACATGGCTTGGGGCAGGCCCTTCATGTTCTTGATGCCACCGAGGCTGCGGTCCATCTTGGTGATCTCGCGGTTGAGCTCGAGGGCTTCTTTCTTGGTCAGGAGCTCGAAGCGACCGTCATCGCGAGCGCGCTCAAGCTGCACAAGGCGGTCGATCGACTTCTTGACGGTCTTCCAGTTGGTCATGGTGCCACCGAGCCAGCGGTGGTTGACCCAGAACATCGAGCCGCGAAGGGCCTCTTCTTGCACGATGTCGCGCGCCGCACGCTTGGTGCCGACGAACAGGATGGCGCCGCCGTGACCGACGGTCGCGGTGACGAAGCGCGAAGCCTCGAGCAGGCCGCGAGCGGTCTTCTGAAGGTCGATGATGTGGATCCCGTTCTTGGCGCCGTAGATGTACGGGCGCATTTTGGGGTTCCAGCGACCGGTCTGGTGACCGAAGTGCACACCTGCTTGCAGCAGGTCGCGAAGCGATACGTTCATGATGTGTCCTTTTGGTTTGGCGACCGCCGGGGTTGAAAGCCGACCTTCCGAGGAAGGCACCGTGGCAAACAGCCGATTTCCGACGTGATGATGTCCTTGTACAGACGCACAAGGCTGCGCGCCGTAATCGATTCCCAAGGCACATGCCAGCTACAGCCATGCCTCATTTTTTCGCGCGAAACGGGCCGCACTTCGTTGGCCGATTCTGTGTGCTTCCAGCGTGCGATTCGTATCGAAATCAAAGCCGCTCAACGCCAGTTCCACCGGCGGAGCCAAGATTCGGGCTCCCGCAGGGACCGGCAACACACGTGGGCGGCGAAAGCGGCCGATGAGTTGGCCCGCCGACTTCGTGATGACGGCTATCGCGCGCCCGTCGCCCATCTGTAGCGCTTCATCGACCGGACATCGACGCAGCCACGCGCCATCCAAAGCCCAGTGTCCGTCGATCAAAATGGGCCTGCTGTAGATGCCTGGGATGAACGAGCTGGCCGCGATGGCATCGGACAGCCGCACGGCGTCAGCGGCCGTGAGCAGGCGCACCCTAGGCCCCTTCCAATCCACAATCGTCACGGTGATGCCCAGCGGCACGGCGGTGTCGGCCATCGTCATCTCACCGAAGCGCCGATCGAGCGCGGGCCGCAAGATGTGACTCATGGCCAGGGGCCAGTGTCCCCGGAGCAGTCGCTCTGGCCGAAATACGCGAGTCACACCGAGGGTCTGTTGCCAGCCCTCCCACAACACATCGAGTCGTTCTCGCGAGACCGCGGCAGCAACCAGAGAGCCACTCGATGCGCCAGTGACCGCAGTCCATTGCATGCCACGGTCGGAAAACCAGCTGGCCACCCCGATATGAAAAGCGGCCCGACACGAGCAGCCCTCGAAGGCGATGGCCGTCACGTCAAAACCGCCCTGTCACCCCGAGGGAGTTTCGGCCAAACGTGGGCTGCAGCCGGACCGAGTGCCACTTCGGCTCCTTTCGAAGCAGCTGCCAGGCGCGAAGGGCGCATGGGACCTGCATCAGAGCTCCAGCGAGCTGAAAAACATCGGGGGTCACAGCGGTGTCGATGACCCCGGCCGAGTACAGCGTAAAACCGGTCATGACCGCTGTGAATCCCAGGGCCGGGCCGCCGATCGCGATGTACAGCCCCCACTTGTGTTGCAGGCCAATGCCGATGGCCGACGCGCTGTAGATGCCGAAGCCCGCCGTCGCGACGAAGAACTTGTCTGTCCACCCCAGCTGCCCAGCTGCGGCCGCCAGGGGCTGAACCCCATGGATGACTGCAATCCCGACCATCAAGCCAGTAGCCTCGCCCCACCATCGCTGAACAGCCACCTCGTCAGGTTGCTCCGCGGCCATGGCAGGCGCCGAGGCCAGCAACGCGCCCAACATCAATCCCCGCACGTTGCACCTCCGTCCGCATCACTGTAGCTTCCCCGGACCAAGGGGGGTCTATGGACACCGAGACGATTTACGAGGCAGCCTACGAGGCGGCCCGGCAGGCCATCACCGACGCAAACGGAGCCGAACATGTCGCGATCAGCCGACGGATGCTGGAGGGCAACGTTCGCTTCATCGATGACCAAGACCGCTTGGTCAAAGCATCGCCCGCCGTGGCCTTCTTCAAGAAGGTGACGAGCGTGCGCGAGAAGCTGCGTGTGCTCGAGCAAAAGCTCAACAACCACAAGTCGCTTTCTGCGGCTGACAAGGCCGAAATGCAGGTCTACATCACGCGCTGCTACGGCAGCCTGACGTCGTTCAACTTCATGTTCGCCGACGACGCCGACAAGTTCCGCGGGTCGGGGGGCTAGCCCCAGAGCATCAAGCTCCGGGCTGGTCCGATCCTTCGCTATCTGGGCCTGCCGCGGCCTCGGCAGCGGCTTGGGCCCGCATCGCCACCAGCAGGGCCTCGCCGTCTTCTTTGAACTTGTAGCAGCACTTCTTGTGCTTCATGCCGCTGCCGCAGGGACAGGGGTCGTTGCGCTTGATGCCAAACTGAACCGCGACAGCGTACGCCTCGGGGCCAGCCTTGGGCTGCGCCACTTGGCGACGCTGGGCAGGGGCGGGGGTGATCTTCGCCAGCGCGCTGTTGAGCTCGTTGGCTTCGTTCTTGGCCCGTGATGCTGCAGCCGCTGCCGCCAGATTTGGTTGGGCGGGCAGTCCAGAGGCCAGCTTCTTGGCCATGGCCTTGCCGGGGCGGGCGGCGGCTTGCTGTGCGGCCTCGGCCTCGAAGTCGTCCTGAAGCAGCTTGACCAGCAGCTGTTCGTCTCGCATGGCCGACATCATCAGGTACATGTGGAACGCTTCACGCTTGTACTCGAGCAGCGGATTGCGCTGGCCATAGCCACGCAGTCCAACGCCCTGACGGAGGCGGTCGACGGCCAACAAGTGGTCCTTCCACAGCGTGTCGGTGAAGTTCAGCAGAAGCATGCGGGCGATGGCGGTAAACGGCCCCTCACCGACTTCTTCGAGCTTCTTGTCGAGGACGGATCCCGCATCGCTGACGAGACGCTCGTTGAGCTCTTTGCGAGACATGTCACGCATCTCGTCATCGGACTCGGTCCAGCTGACAGCGAAGACCTTTTCGAAGTTGCCGCGCATCTCGGCGATGTTCCAGTTCTCGGGATGCACGCCTTCCATGCAGTAGTCGTCCATCACGTCGTTCACGATGTTCTGGATGGACTCGCGCACCATCTCGATGATGCCCTCGCCGGCCAGCGCACGCCTGCGGAGCTCGTAGACTCCCTTGCGCTGGTAGTTCATGACGTCGTCGTACTCGAGCAGGTTCTTTCGAATCTGGAAGTTGTGCCCCTCGACCTTCTTTTGGGCGTTCTCGATGGCACGCGTGATCCAGCGGTGCTCGATGGGCTCGTCGTCTTGCAGGCCCATGCGCTCCATCCAGACGGTGATCTTGTCACTGCCAAAGATGCGCAGCAGGTCGTCTTCGAGGGACAGGAAGAAGCGGGATGAGCCCGGGTCGCCCTGACGACCAGAGCGGCCGCGAAGCTGGTTGTCGACGCGGCGAGACTCGTGCCGCTCGGTGCCGATGACGCGAAGTCCGCCGGCTGCCAGCACCGTCGCGTTCTCGGCAGTGCACTGCACCTCGAAATCGGCGAAGGCCTTGGCGTAGTTCTCGGGATCGGCAGTCGCATCGAACATCGATTCGGCGAGCTTTTCGGGGTCCCCACCGAGCTTGATGTCGGTTCCGCGACCGGCCATATTGGTCGAGATGGTCACCGAGCCCGGTCGACCGGCCTGGGCGACAATCAATGCCTCGCGCTCGTGCTGCTTGGCGTTGAGCACCTCGTGGGGAATCTTGGCCCGTGTGAGAAGGCGGCTGACAATCTCGGACTTCTCGACCGAGGTCGTGCCCACCAGGGTCGGCTGACCGTTTGCGTGGGCGCCCGCGATGTCGCTCACCACGGCCCGGAACTTCTCCATCTGCGTCTTGTAGACGATGTCGTCATCGTCAGCGCGTGCCAGCGGCTTGTTGGTCGGGATGACGATGGTGTCGAGCTCGTAGATGCTCGCGAACTCGGCCGCTTCGGTCTCGGCGGTGCCGGTCATGCCCGAGAGCTTGTCGTACATGCGAAACAGGTTCTGGAAAGTGATGGTCGCGTAGACCTGGCTTTCCTGTTCGATCGTGACCTTTTCTTTGGCCTCGACCGCCTGGTGCAGGCCGTCGGACCAGCGCCGACCGTGCATGAGGCGCCCAGTGAACTCGTCGACTATGGTGACCTTGCCCTCGCGCACGACGTAGTCCTTGTCGCGCTTGAAGGTGTGGTGGGCCTTGAGGGACTGGTTGACGTGGTGCAGGACCTCCATGTTGACCGGGTCGAACAGGTTGTCGAGGCCCAAGCGCCCTTCGACCTTGAGCACGCCGGCTTCGGTGAGCGCGCAGCTCTTGCCCTTTTCGTCGACGGTGAAGTCGAGCTCGGTCTGCAGCAATGGAATGACGGCATCGACGATGAAGTACAGGTCGACCGAGGCGTCGGCAGGCCCACTGATGATGAGCGGGGTTCGCGCCTCGTCGATGAGGATGGAGTCCACCTCGTCGACAATCGCGTAGATGTGGCCGCGCTGAACGTACTCTTCGAGCGAGAACTTCATGTTGTCGCGCAGGTAGTCGAAGCCGAACTCGTTGTTGGTGCCGTAGGTGATG
>CAYYHT010000043.1:0-20377 GCA_964471355.1 uncultured Enterobacteriaceae bacterium | reverse complement strand
CCGCGAGATGGTGCTCTCTGCGTTGAGCTCGGACCTGAGCTCGGATCTGCTCTCTCCCTCGCTCGATGCGGTGCCCACCGCCGAGCAGGACATGGCGTGGTGGCAGTATGAGCAGCGGGTGGAGCGCTTTGTCGAGCTCGATGACGACGAAGCATCGGTGCGAGCCCTGCTGATGCTGGCCGAGGCCAACGTACAGCGAATCGACAGCCGAAAGACGGCACTGACGCTAGGCGCCCCCACCCCAGATCCGCAGCTGTGGTGTCAGCACGTGGCGTACCGTGGGGCCGGCATCGAAGCGGACCGGGAGCGACTGCTGGCTCGAGCCGAACGGCTGGTGCTGCGTGGACCCGAGCCACTCATTCAAGAGGTTCGCCAGGCTCACAGGCCACGGGTCGACTGGGACACCGCCCAGTGCCACGAGGTCATCATTGCGGCCGCGGGAGCGCAGAATGCCCTGGCCGATCAGATCGGAGTTCGCATCGAAGCACTACAGGCCCGGCAGAACTGCGCACAGGTGAGCGTATTGGCGCGTGCGCTGGCCACCAAGCTGCAAGCCGCAGCCGAGACCGATGCATCGATTCCGGCAACGCACCAGCTGCTGGTCCTGATCGACGATTGGCTGCGAGAGGCCGACATCACCTGTGCAGTCGCCAGCATCGAATCGCTTTAGTGGGTTGAATCCGTAGTGTCCAAGGAGCGGCGAGCTTCGTCTCGCCGTCGATCCGCTGCTACGGCGAGACGAAGCTCGCCGCTCCTTGTTCGACAACGCTCCGGACTTCGGACTCAACCCACTGACGCTGCATCCCTACGGATCGAGTCGCCGCGCCGGCCTCAGGCCCACGTCATAGGCCCGGTACTCCGCCGCATACAAGCTGTACCGATCGGCACTGCGCGCGTGCTCAACGCTGGCCCGGAAGCCGCCTCCACGGAAGACCTGCGGCCCATCTGCCGGGGCCTGTCGCGCACCGTCGACCGGTGCGGTGGCCAAGGTGTAGGCGCCAAACCGGTCCGCACACCACTCCCACACGTTGCCGGCGGTGTCATGCAGACCAAAGGCGTTCGCGCGAAACAGCCCCACCGGCGAGTGCACCACGTAGCCGTCGTTCAGAAAGGGCTCGTAGTGCCACGAACCAGGACCACCATTGTCGCGGGCATAGACATCGCCGAGGTTGGCCGCCCCTTGCAGGGATTGTGGAGGATCTCCGGTCCAAAACACGGTGCGTGTGCCGGCTCGGGCTCCGTACTCCCACTGCGCTTCTGTGGGCAGGGTCAGGTCAACACGGCCAAGCAGCTCGATCGACTCGGCCCAGCGCACCTGCTCGACCGGATGCATCAGCGTGTGCACCTTGTCACCCTTGACCTCGCCGGGGCGGTAGGCGGCTGGATTCGCGCCAGACAACCGGGTCCACTGGTCCTGGGTCATCTCGTATTTGGAGAGGAAGAAAGGCCCCAGCGTCACCGCGTGCACCGGTCCCTCAATGTCCTTGGCCGAGGGGTCAAGGTTGTCCGCTCCCTTCCCGGGCACGGCCCCCATGTGAAAGGAGCCACCGGGAATCAACACGAAGACGATGCCCATGCCCTGTGTCGGCGCGAGGTGTCCGTTCGGGCCACGACTCGGAACGTCCCCGCTGGCAAGGTGCACGAACTCTTGCAGGCCCGTGTCGGGATCTGCACCAAGCGGGACCAGACCCAGCTGCGCTTTGATGGGCAGGCCCGCGTACTGCGGCGAGCTCGCAACCGCAGCAATGGCGGCATCCCACTCGGCGCGGCGATCATCGATGCTGTGCTTGCGCACGGACTTGGCGAACGCGTGCCGTGCGGTGACATCGGGAAGAAGAACGTCGCGGAGGCGCTGCAGGCCGGCCACCAGTTCTTCGAGCGTATGGGCCTCCCAGCGGGCCTCGTCGGTATCGAGTCCGGACGCCACCAAGGCCGACAGCTGCTGTTCGTGTTGAGGAAGACGGCCGATCAACTCGTCAGACCGCTGCAGCCACAGCGTCAGCGCGGCGACCTTGTCCGGCAGCGCGGGCCACAGATCGTCGGCCTGCTGTTCTTGGTCCAACAGACGCTTCACGTCCGCCAGCCGTCGAATCTCTCCCAGTCGCTCTTCGGCCAAGGCCAGGCTGTCCTGAGCGATGGTGCGCTCGGCCATCACAATCCACAGGCCCACCGCACTCACCAACGCAATGGTGGCCAGGGAAGCAACCAGACCAACGCGCACGTATCGGGCGGTGCGTCGCTCTCGCTGCCTCTCGGCAACGGCCATCTCGACCCGCGCCTGCAAGCCCGCATCGCTCTCGGGCAGGCGTACAGCGTTGGCCTGCGCCAGCCCCAGATCACCGTTTGCAAGCGCCGTCTCGGTGATCAGACGCCGCGTATGTTCCTGACCCGCCCGCGCCTCGGCGTTGCGCGACCACATCATCTCGGCTTGGGCAAAGCCCGCGACCGCTTCGTGCAGGTCGATGTACAGCGCGTTTCGGTCGTCGGCACTGCTGATGCTGCTCAGCCTCTGCTCACATCGCTCCAGCACGGCCGACGCGCGCCTGCTGATCTGAAGGCTCGCCCGCGCCTCGAGGTACTCGGACAGCGCCGCCTGAAAGATGCTGACCTCTTGGTAGCGAGCCTCGGGATCGGGGTTCATGGCCGTGCGAACCACCTCGACCAGCATGTCCGGCACGTCGGGGGGGAAGTCCGGCGGATGTCCACCAGCCGCTCGCCGGAGCACCTCACCGAAGTTCTTGCCCACGTGCGGTGGCTTGCCGCACAGAATCTCGTAGAGCATGGCGCCCAGCAGGTACACGTCGGTCCAGGGCCCGATGCTCTCGCCCAGGCCCAGCGCCAGCTCGGGAGCCATGTAGGCCGGGGTGCCAAAGGGCCGGCGAATGGTGCTGGCCTCTTGGGTGATGCGCTCGTCATCGGTCCGGGCACCCAGGTCCAGCGAGCAGCCCCAGTCCATGACCACCACCTCGCCGAAGTTGCCGATCATCACGTTCTCGGGCTTGAGATCGCAGTGAACAAAGCCGCGGTTGTGGGCAAAGGCGACGGCGTGACAGACCGAGATCAAGAAGTCGAGATGGTCCTCGGGGTCGAGGGTGAAGGCGTGGATGCGCTCCAGCTCGGTCATGGGGTGCAGCAGGCGATTCCACGGGGTGCCCTCGACCAGCTTCATGGCCATCGCCACGCCGGCCCCGCTGGGCACCAAGTCGTGCACGGGCACGATGTTAGGGTGGTCCAAGATCGCCGTCACACGTGCTTCGGCGACGAACTTCGACCGGTGACCCGCATCGTTCTGCAGGGCACTCTTGAGCGCAACCTCGCGATCGAGTCGCGTCTGGCGCGCCCGGTACACCACACCCATGCCGCCGCGACCAATCTCGCCGATGACCTCGTACGCCTCTTCTGGTTGGGGGCTGGGGGCCGACAGGGCGACCTCGATCAGGGCCGGAACCAGCGTGCCCGCAGGCGGCTTGTAGGTGGCGCCAGGTTCAAAGCCGTCGAGGTTGTCGGCGTCGAAGGTCGCCTGCCAGAGCTGGTCGATGTCGGCCACGCGGCAGTGTAGCGCGGGTCAGCGCAACCGGACGAGGCGAGCCGGCTTGCCGTGCAGGCCGGCGGCGACCGGAATGGCCTTCAGATCACTGATTTCGCCATCGACCAAGGTCAGCTGCACCACCGCTCCTTCGGTGCTGTCGGTGCACTCGCAGTTGAACACCAGGTTGCCCAGACCCCAGTGCACCCAGCCTCCGCCGCGTTCTTCAAAGCGCCCGATTCGGTGACTGCCATGCACGACCACCAAGTCAGCACCGGCTGCCAGAGCCGCATCAACCGTTGCGGTGGCATCGCCCTCGGTGTGCAGGCTGACCACGAGTGGGTCGGCGGCGGGAAAGGCCAAGCCATCGGTCAATTGCTCGCCGTCGAGCTGGATGACCGTCACCCCACCGACCACCGTCGGCACCCCGTGCTCGATGGGTGTCAACCCGCCGGACTTGAGCGCGGAAAGCGTCGCGTCGTAGCCGCTCTTGCCCGCATCTTTGTGGTGGTTGTTCGCCACACCAACCGCAGCGATTCCAGAAGCCGCAAGCGCCGCCGGAGCCCCAGCATGGTTGGACAGCACCAGCTGGCCGTCGTGGGCCGGCAGGACTGACGCGATGGGTCCTTCGAGGTTCACCACGCCCAGGCCACGAATTGACGTGGTGGGGTCGATGACGGCGGTGCTCTCGCTGCCCAGATGCACGTCGCCGCCGAACCACACAAAGGTCGGATCGGATGCAGAACAGCCCAGCATCATCCATAGCCACATCGTCGCAGGCACCATCATGCCGCCCGTCTAACCGGCTGACCAAGGACGGCCGACGCATCCAGACCGAGAGCGCCATCTCCTATGTGCGCCATACGCAGGGTGAGCCGGTCGGCAACCGCACCTGCTGCGCAAGCCATTTGAGACCGAAGACCTCGAACAGATGATCCGCGACACGCATGATCAGTCAATCAGTCGATGACGGGACCGGGCTCGTCGACCAGTAGCGGGATGTCCCGGCGGGGCTGAGCTGAGCGACGAAAGCTCTCGGCCCGGGCGGCATCGTTGCCCTCAAAGACCAGCAGGCCGGTACTCGGGTCGACGAACTTGTCGACAATGTCGGGCGGCTTGACCACATCGACGTCGGGGCGAGCGGGGCCTGCCACGGTCATGAAATCTCGGAAGATGGGTGCTGCTGCCGCGCCGCCAGTCAGCCCAAGGTTGCCCTTGTCCAAGCCAACCCAGACCGCCACGACCACGCCGTCGCTGGCGCCCACGAACCAGGCGTCGCGGCCCTTGCTGCTGGTGCCAGTCTTGCCCAGCACCTGTTGACCCTTGACCCGCGCCCCCTTGCCCGTTCCCCCATCGACCACATCGAGCAGGCCATCGCGAACCAACCATGCACTACTGGGCCGCGAGAGCGTGGTGCTGGACGGCCTCGCCCGGTCCAGCTTCTTGCCGCTGGGGCGCTCGATGCGGGTGACGGTGATCGGCTTGGTGACCACGCCCAGGTCGACAAAGGCGGTGTAGGCCGTGGCGAGCTCCAGGGGACTGACCTCGATGGCACCCAGCGGCAGGGACAGGGGCACCTCGTCGGGCACCGGCAAGCCGGCCTTCTCGAAGCGATTGGCGGTGGCGTCCAGCCCGCAGTACTGAGACATGCGCGCAAAGGGTCGGTTGTAGCTCTTCTTTAGTGCTCGACGGGCCGACACCACGCCGTGGTTCTTGCCGTCGTAGTTGTTGGGCCGCCACGTCGTGCCCTCAATCTCGACGGTATAGGGCGAATCGCTGATGCGGCTGGCCATGTGCAGAGGGCGGTTCGAACCACAGCTATCGAGCGCCTCGAGCAGCACGAAGGGCTTCACGGCACTGCCCGGCTGCCGTCTGGCCTCGGTGACGCGATCGAAGCTATCTGGATGCTTCGGGTCTCCTCCCACATGGGCGATCACAGTGCCCGTGCGCACATCGATGGCGACGAGCGCCGCCTGCAGGTCGTCGGTCCGAAGCCGCTTGTTGTTTCGGCGAATCGCCGCCAGGTGCTTGGCCACCACATCGTCTGCATGGGCTTGCAACAGTGGGTCGATGGTCGTCTCGGCTCGGAAGCCCAGTCCCCGATCGACCCGGTCACTGCTGTCCTTTACGTCGGCGACCACCGCACGGCGAAGGTGGTGACCGCCGCGGCGCTGCGGAGTGCTTCGATTCAGGCGAATGGGCTTGGCGGTCGCTGCATCGGCTTGGCTCTGGGTCAGCCATTGCTCTTCGACCATGCGGCGAATCGCCCGGTCCCGCCGTTCCTTGGCCTTGTCTGGGTGCCGGATCGGAGACAGCCCATTGGGCCCCTGAAGCACCGCTGCGAGCACCGCTGCCTCATCCAGGGTCAGGTCTTTGGCCTCTTTGCTGTAGAAGACGTGGGCGGCGGTTCCCAGACCGTGAATCGCGACGCCGTCCACATGCCCGTAGTAGACCGTGTTGAAGTAGCCCTCGAGGATCTCCTCTTTGGTGTACTCGGCCTCGTAGGCCAGTGCCCGCACCGCCTCGCTGGCCTTTCGGTCCAGCGTGCGCTTGCTGGTCAGATCCCGGTTCTTGATCAGCTGTTGGGTGATGGTCGAGCCGCCTTGAGTGACTTTGCCGTCCTTTGCGGCCTGCCACGCCGCTCGGGCAATCGCCTTGCCATCGACTCCAATGTGGTTGAAGAAGCGGTGGTCTTCGAGAGCCAGCAGTGGGCGCCATACATGCACAGGCAGCTCGTCGAGCTCGATGATGATACGCTCGGCGCGGTCTCCCTCGATCGATTCAGCCAGCACCTCGGGCTCGAGCCAGCGCCCACGGCGGCCGTCGAGAAGAATCACCTGATCCTTGTCGTTGACCGCGGTCACGACCGTGCCGCCAGTGCCAAGCCGCAGACCAATCAGCATCGGCGCCCATTCACGTCCCTGGGCACGGTGGCCGCGGCGGTAGATCCAAAACACCTCGCGACCCCAGAAGTATTGCCCGGGCTGGGTCGGCTTGGTCTTGACGCGCTTGTAGTCCAGCCGCTGCAGGCGCTCCTCGAGCTGCATTTGCTTGGCTGATCGGCCAGCCACGAGCGGGTAGGGCTCGCTCACAATCAGCACCTCGGTGCGGCCAAGGCTGTCGTGCAGCGGTTCGGCGGGCGCCGTGGTGCAAAACAGGAGGGAGGTCAGAAGAAGGGCTGCAGTGCGCATCTCGAGCAGTCTAAACACTGCGCCCGCTGCAGAGAACGCCCGATGAAACGAAGTGACATTGCCGTGCACAGCGTGTGCAACCGACCGCGAACTAGGTGCGAACTAGGACTACTAGGTGTCAGGTATTTCCATTTTCCATTTTCCGGCGGTTATCGGTGTTCGTCTGTTGAAAATGGAAAATGGAAATACCTGACACCTGTTCGGCGGCATGTTCGGCAGGTGTCGGTACCCACATCGAGCAGCGGCTATGCTCACCACCGATGCTTCCCGCACTGCTACTGCTGATCTCGTGCACACCGTCTGTTCCCGCCGGAGCAGCGATTCTGACCCTGGACCCCGACGCCGTCCGCCATCCAACAGGCCGGCTGATCGGCTGGAACCTCGGCAGCGGCACCCGGTACGCCCCGGTCGACGACCGCAGCCATCCCGAGTGGCGCACCGACGTCCGGCAGCGGGCTATCGCCGAGCTGGCAACCATCCGCTCCGAAGCCGACCCGCCGTTGATGCGCTTCAGCGGCCGACAGATCGACGGCCTCAATGGCCAAGATGGGTACCACTTCCTGGACTTTGCCCACCCCGAGACCGAGCCCGCCGCCACCGACAGCATGGCGGTACACCAGTACATGGCGCTGATCGATGAGGTGGGGGCCGATCCACTGGTCACACTGAACTTCGGCTCGGGCACAGTGTCCGAGGCCACCAGCTACGCGCGCTACCTGAACAGCGACGACCTCACCGACGACGAGGCCGCCTTTCGCACCTTCTGGGGTCAGTCCCGCCCCTACGACCAGCCGGTCTTTGAGATTGGCAATGAACCCTATGGCGCCTGGAATACCGGGTTCACGAGCACTGGCCCATTCTCGTATGCCAATCCGAGCGCCGACCACGGTGGCGACCCGGACTGGCACGACCGCCCCGCCGAGAGCGCTGCGGACGCGGCACTGCGAGGCATCGCGTACATGGATGCAGTCACCGCAGTGAGCCCCGACGCTCGATTCTGGTGGCCGATCTCACGCGCCGACTTCACCGGCTGGGGTGGGCCCACAGCCGCCGTCTCTCAGCTCGCTCCGCTGCTCGAAGATCCGCGCGTCGAGGCCGTCGCCATCCACCACTACCAAGTCGACGACACAGCCGCTCTTGGGGTGACAGCAACCAATGCCATGAGCATTGCGGTCGGGGGCAGCACGTTCCTGGAGCCCGGCTACCACCTGCTCCAAGACGAGCTCGCCACCTTGAACCGATCCGAACCGATGCAGATCGCAGTCAGCGAGTTCGGCGTGGCTGGCTACTTCGCTAGCTCGGACTTCCGCCTGGGACACACCGCAGCGATGGGCCTTGGAACTGCCGACATGCTGATCGCCTTCGCCAACTGGGGGGTGTCGCACTCCACTCAGCAGATCGCCCTGAGCTTCGACGACACCGACAGCGACCCACTGCTCGAAGATTGGTACCACCCCTACCGATTCGACGATGAGGGAGAGATCTTCGAGCTGCCCATTGCCCGGGTGACGCGCCTGTTCGGCGACTTCATGCTGCCCGCGGTGCTAGACCAGTCATGGGACAACAACGACGACATCCGAGCAGGGGACGGCTCAGAGGAGTCGCCGCTGTTCTTCTACAAGACGGTGCACGTCGCGGCCTTTGCGAGCGAAGACGGCAACCGCATCAGCCTCGTCTTGCTCAATCGGGACACTGACGAGGTGGTGGTGCCTTGTCCCGACGATGCTGAGGACGGATGCCAGCCCGAGATCGACCCGGGAAATCGCCCCGTCCGTGTCGAGCTTCCGGGGGACTGGGTCCTGGTCAAACACGCGCGCTGGGCGCCTCGGCAGTGGAACTACAACGTGCACTACCAAGACCAGGAGCTGGAGGATCCGCGGGACCCCAACGTGCCCATCGACGATGCCTTTCTGCGCCACAATGGGCACACCCTGGACGTCGATCTAGGCCCGAACTCGGTCGTCGGCGTTTTGCTGGAGCGGAACTGAGTGATAGCCTCGATTCCATGAGTGGAATGCCACTGCTGCTCGGTTCGCTGCTCCTACTGGCAGCGGGCATCACGGGCGCCGTCATCTGGAACAACAACCGGTCTCGGTTCGAGGACGCCGATCCCGAGGTCCAGCGCAAGTTCATCGAGCTTGCTGTGTTCTTGGCGCTCGAGGTCTCACGCAGCGATGACCACCTCGAAGCCGAAGAGATGACCGCCATCGCGGAGTTCCTGGCCGAGAACGTGCCCAAGCTGCACGCCGACCCAAAAGACATCGTCGCCCGACTGATGCAGCGCCCAACCGGTCCAGGCAACGCCGAACAAGCGAGCACCGAGCTGGCCATCTGGGCGAACGATGCCCAGGCTCACTTCGTGCTTCAGTTGCTGGCCGCCGCGGTCAACGCTGACGGCAGAGTGGCCCCTGAGGAGTCCGTCTTCTTTCACGGCGTCGCCCGACAGCTGGGCTACAACGCCCACTCTGCTGCCAAAACGTACAACATCCCGATCACCCCATAGCGACCGGCACCCGAGTCGTCCGGGGCAGCGGCCGCCTTGGCGCTCAGATGTCCCAGCCGTCCAGCAGGACCTCATCGCTGACGCAGGTGGCACCGGCACAGGCCGTCACTTCGCGGGAATAGCCGACCTCGATGTTCACGCGGGTTGCCGCTGAGTCGTTCGGCACCGTGACCGTGACCTCGGTGCCATCGAGGCTGTGCTCGGGCTCGGCCGACAAGCCCTCGATCTGCACCGACACCACTGTCAGAGTGTCCGAGTCGATGCTCCAGCTGACCACAAAGTCGGCTCCAAGCTGCGGATGTCCCCCGGTGGGGGCGATGATGCTCCACTCGCGAGGCGAGGCCAGATCGGCCAGGGTCATCGACATGTCGTCGCGCCCATCGGTCCACAGCAATGTCTGTTCGCCCACCTGAATCTCGCCACCGACGCGATTGAACCCCGGTCCGTCGCACCCATCGACCGTCTGGGCGGTATTGAGGAACTCGAAGGTCGCCGACGAGTTGGACAGGCTCGCATCGACGTTGGGGGACAGGCTTCGGCAGCCGTCGGCGGTCAGTCCATTGTCGCCGTCGCCGTGAATCCAGAGCTCTGGTTCGGGCCAGCTGCCCAGCGAAGACGCTCCACAGGCGGGCAACAGGACGAGGAGAAAGGGGAGCAGAGTTCGCATGGGCGAGAGCTTACTCCGGCTCCCAGCCCGACCGCATCTGCGTAATGCGCAGACCCTCGATGGGGCCGTAGGGAACCACCGTGCGCTCGCTGCCCAGGGCAAAGAAGCGATCGGTGAGCACGACAGCGCCCCCATCGGCAAACACCTCGACACTGCTGCGGTCGATGACAATAGTGACGTCAAGCTGCAGCCGGTCCGTCGTATTCACGGTGTGTCGGGCCGAAAAGTCAGCGTGGAAGCGACTATCTCCGGCCAAGCTTCGATCGACAAAGAGCTCACTGTCGAAGCCTCGCCAGCCGATGCTGAGCTTCTCGGTGTCGGTACTGAACACATCGAAACCGACCTCGGCCTCGCCAGCCAAGAGCGTGGCTTCGATCAGCAAGGGGGCCTCATCGGAAACCGTCTCGAGCGGTGCCACCAAGCGCCCGCGCTGGCCATCGAGCTCGGCGACCGGCCACTGAGTCAGCACCACGTCGCTGCCGCGATTCTCGAGCCTGAGCTCCCGTGGAAGGCTGGCCGCACCGCGCCAGGGGGTCGTCGGCGTCAACATTGCGTACTGCCAGTTGTCCATCCAGCCGAGCCAGACCGTGCGGTCGTCCGGAGCCCCCGAGAACGACTGCGACGCATAGAAATCCGCCCCCCAATCCGCCGGACCCTGCAGCGAGCCATTGAAGGTCGTGCCGTCGAAATCACCGAGGAACCACCAACTTCCCGAGCCCCCCTGCGGGCCGCCGGGGTTTGTGTCCACCGACAAGACCCAGTGCGTCTCGCCGTCGAGCGCCAATGGCAGCAGGTCTGGGCATTCCCACACGCCCCCGTTCAGATCGTCGGCCGCGAAGTCGGACAGCCAGGTCCAAGCAAGCAGGTCGTCGCTGCCGTACAGCTTCACCCGGTCGCCGGCCGCGACCACCATGCGCCACCCGTCCTCATGGCGGAACACCTTCGGGTCGCGGAAGTGCTGCAGGCCCGACTCTTCGACAACTGGATTGCCGTCGTGCAGCGTCCAGCTTCGACCCCTGTCCACGCTAAAGGCCACGCTCTGTTTCTGGGTTGCAGAGTCACCACCGTGGTGCGTAAACACCGCGACCAGGCAGGACTCGCCTGCACAAAGTCCGCTGCTGTCCTGTTCGTCGACGACGACGGAGCCCGTATAGACCTGTCCAAGCACGTCGTCTGGGGAGAGCGCAATGGGCAGGTGCTGCCAATGCACCAGGTCGGTGCTGACCGCATGTCCCCAGTGCATCGGACCCCACAGGATATCGTCGGGGTTGTGCTGAAAGAACAGGTGCCACTCGCCCTCGAAGTAGACGAGTCCGGCGGGATCGTTCATCCACTGTGTGGCCGGGCTGTAGTGCAGCTGAGGACGCCAGCGCTCATCGTGCGCAGTCGCGAACGGCTCATCCACAGGCGCAGTGGGGCCGGTGCAGCCAATCAACAGCGCCCAGATCACAGCGGCCACACACGCTCCCACTCGGTGCGCGTCCTATCGTCGGCGGCGTACAAACGGCAAGATGAGCCACAGCGGCAGCAAGCCTGTGCCTCCCGAACCGTCACAGCCGCAGCCACCGCCGCCCTTTAGACCGCTGACCACCACATGGGTGCGTCGGCAGTCCTCGTCCATGCTCCAGCCGTCGCCCTCGTCGGCACCGATCAGCTCGGCGTTCTCGTCATCGCAGTCGAGCCCAACCGGCGTGCCGTCGCCGTCTTGGTCAGCATCGTCTGTCGATTCGTCGCAGTCGTCGTCGAGGCCGTTGTAGTAGATCTCGTCGGGCCCGTGCACCGCCGCGTCCTGGTCATCGCAATCCAGCGCTTCGACAAAGCCGTCTGCGTCGAGATCGTCGTCGGGGGTCGCGGGCTTGCAGTCGTTGTCGATGCCGTCGTACGCGACTTCCTCGAAGTTCGGAGCCCGGCGCGCATCCTCGTCGTCGCAGTCGACTGCCCTGGGCGAGCCATCGCCGTCTTGGTCATTGTCGACGGTGCCTTCGTCGCAGTCGTCGTTCACGCCGTTGTAGTAGATCTCACTGGCGCCCGGATTGACCTCGACGTTGAGGTCGTCACAGTCCTCGCCCTGGGCGTAGCCGTCGGCGTCTTGGTCGGTGTCATCGGTCGATGCGTCGCAGTCGTTGTCGACGCCATCGTAGTAGACCTCGCTGGCGCCCGGATGCACCTCGCCGTCGGTGTCGTCGCAGTCGTCATCGAGAACAAAGCCGTCTGCATCCTGGTCATCGTCGACGGTCGAGGCACTGCAGTCGTTGTCCAGGCCGTCGTAGTAGACCTCAAGCGGCCCAGGCAGCGGAATCGTGTCGTCGCAGTCGTCGGCGAAAAGCAGTCCATCCCGGTCCAGGTCGTCGTCCGGAGTACCAAGATCACAATCATTGTTCAGGGTGTCGTAGGGAACCTCGGGCTGGCCTGGGTTGATATCAGCGCTTGAATCATTGCAATCGTCGTTGTTGATCACGTAGCCAATGGGCTTGTTGCACGTCGGCGAGCTGATGCTGAACGGATCGCCGTAGCCATCCCCATCGACATCGCCGTACCACTGCACGGCCACACCGAGCTCTGCGGTGGACGAGTCGCAGTCGTTGTCGATGCCGTCGCACTGCTCGAACGCACCTGGGTAGGTGTCGGGATCGAAGTCATCGCAGTCTTCAGGGACTTCCCAGCCATCGCCGTCGTTGTCGACGATCGGATCGACGACGGTCGAGCCGTCACAGTTGCTGTCCACGCCGAAGTCGGTCTCGGGGGCACCGGGGTAGGCATCGGGGTCGGTGTCGTCACAGTCGAGCTGGTCAATGGACTCGACATAGCCGGGCCACTGGATGCCAAAGCCGCCGGTGCACTGCCGGTGAATGCGCTCGGTCCCAACATAGGCCCGCCCGAAGCCGTCTCCGTCATCATCGCGGTACCAAATCGGCCAGTCCACGTCGGTGTCGAGGTCGTCGACCTGGCGGTCGCAATCGTTGTCGATGCCGTCACAGATCTCTTCAGCAGCCGGACTCACATCGACTGTGCCCTCATTGCAGTCGAACATGCCGCTGTAGCCATCGCCGTCGATGTCGTCGTGAATGGTGGTGGCAAACTCGACGAATGGCCCGATGTCCAAGCTGATGTTGAAGTCGCCGTTGCGCCAAGACGGGCTGGTATCGCCCGGCCGAAACAGGTGTTCGTCACACCGGCCGCTGGAGCTCGGATAGCCGATGAAGTCGGGATCGCCCGAGACCGAATAGCCGCCCAAATCGGCAGCGGTCAGATCGCCGCCGAGCCTCCGGGTGGGGTCAATCGTCGTGCCCTCGTACCAGTGGTTGTAGTTGGGACTGATCGATGTGCCCGTGGCCTGCAGCGACTCGGCCTCGCCCGGCGGGTCCATCGACAGGATGTTGTTCCGGTAGTCCATGGTCGTGTCATCGGCCCAGATGGCCTCTGCAGAACCCCACTGATCGCTGCTGTTGTTCACGAACAGGTTGTCGGTGATCACACTCTGGGCGCCAGTGAACTCGAGTGCCGCCGCCCAGTCCGCGTGGTTGTCGGCGAAGATCGAACCGGTCACGCTGTAGGTGTCAGCCCCGATGCCGTCACTGCCGGCAATACCGGCGGGAGAGCTGTGCGCATCGTTTCCGCAGAAGTAGCTCTCGTACACGTCGAAGGCCAAGAGCCGGCCGGTCTCGATGCCTGCACCATAGGTCGCCGAGTTCGCAATAAACGCCGACCGCTCGATGAGCACGGTGCCGGTCACTCCGCCTGAACCGATGGTTCCATCGGCATTGATGGCGCCTCCGGAGTAGCCCGAGTAGTTGTGATTGGCGCCGAACTTGCTGTCTTCGACATGCAGCACACGGCCCAACTGCTC
Source organism: uncultured Enterobacteriaceae bacterium (assembly GCA_964471355.1). GTDB lineage: Bacteria > Myxococcota_A > UBA796 > UBA796 > CAYYHT01. Next base: position 6,643 of record CAYYHT010000043.1, on the reverse strand, counting down.
GGCGGGATGAAAGTGGATGGCCCCGCCAGACGCCGCCGTGGACCCTGTGCCGTCGGGTTCGGTGGTGTTGCCCAAGAACACTGTTCGCGCCACCGAGATGTCCGCGCCATAGGTCGAGATGGCCGCCCCACCTCCGTGACTCATGTTGTCGCGGAAGGACGCGTCATGGAGGGTCGCGGACGCGTTCTGGGCGAAGATGCCTCCGCCCCAATCCCCGGTGTAGCAGCCGCCAAAGGTCACATGATTGGCTGTCAGGGTGCTGTCCAGCAGCGAGATGCAGCCCCCCTCTGCGTCCGCGGAGTTGTCCTTGAACTGCGCGTCATCGATGTTGACCAACGACCCATTCCAGGCGCGAATGGCACCGCCATCATTACTCACCGAGTTGTCGTTGAGGAACGCCCGCCGCAGGGCCACGGTGCTGCCGTCGGTGTTGATTGCCGCGCCCTCGTTGCCCGAGTTGTGATGCAGCCAGACCCACTCCCCATCGAGGCTCGCCCCCTCGCTCAGATCGATCGCCGCGCCTGCGTTCGCGGTCGTGGTCTGCAGGTGATGGATCGCCACGTCACGCAGGGTCACCGAGCCGTACTTGGCGCGAATGCCCACCCCCGCCAGCGTGCTGACGAGTGGCGAAGATGGGTCTGTCCCCGAGATCCACACGTCCTCGAGCGTCAGCTCGGCGCCGACGGTGTTGACCAGCGCAGCTCGGCTCACCCCATTGTCGGCCACGCGGACCGAGATGCCCTTCCAGACCACGTTGACGGGGTTGGTGATGCGCAATGCAGAGGAGACCGCACCGTCATGCACCAGCGCGGTGTTGGCCCCGCCGGCCACACCAATCACAGTCACGTCATCGGAGAAGTGGGCAGCCCCTGTGTACGAACCCGGTCCCACGGTGACTGTGCCACCGGTCGCAGCGTCGTTGATGGCGGCCTGTATCGACGTATAGGCGCAGCCCTCACCTGCCGGACACACGTCCGGCGTAGCTGCCTCAGCAGCTGCTAGCGCGACAAGTAGGAGGGGACCCTGCATTCACCTGCAGGGTAGCGCCTACCAGCTAAAGCTGCTGATTTTCCAAGCATCGCCGTCCTTGCTCAACGTGGCGGGAGCCGGCATGCGCTTCTCGCCGCAGAAGGCGTAGATGGTGACGCTGCCGTCTTCCTTCTCGTCCTTGCGGGTCACGATGAGGGACTTGCCGTCGTCGGCCGTGCACGCCATGGCGCTCTTGGCCGATGCGGGCAGGTTGTACTGACGCATCGACGCGCGCGCCTTTTCGTCGTTCGGGCAGTAGGTCGGATGACACAGGCTGTTCATCCACTCGTCGAACTTGTTGGCGGTGATCATCTCGATGGACTTCAAGATGACGCCCTCGGGCGACGTGGCAGCGGGGCTGGCGACCTTGTTGGCCTTCATCTCGATGCCGAGTGGGTTCTTGACGGTCACATCCTCGGCCATCGCGGCCGAGCACAGAGTCATCGAGAGCAGAAGAGTAGTCAGAACGCGCATTGGAACCTCCGTTACCAGCTAAAGCTGCTGACCTTCCACGAGTCGCCGTCTTTTTCAAGCGTCGACGGGGTCGGCATTCGTTTTTCACCACAGAAAATGTAGACCGTCACCTTGGCATCCGTGGCGGGATCGCCGTCTTGCCGGGTGACGATGATGGACTTGCCCTCGTCGTGAAGACAATGCCCGGCCGACTTGCTGCTGGCCGTCAGGTTGTAGTTCTTCATGGACGCGCGGTTGGCCTCGTAGTGAGGCTGGGTCTTGTCGAGCGCACAGTGGCTTGGGTGGCAGTGTGTGTCCATCCACGCGTCGAACTTGCCGTCGCGAATCATCTTTAGAGACGTGATGACCACGCCCTCGACCGAATCGGCGGCGGGGGACATGGCCTTCTTTCCAGTGATGGTCTGGCCGAGTGGAGTCTTGACTTGCACGTCCTCGGCAAAGGCTGCGGAGGACAGGATTAGCGAGCAAAGAACTGCTGTCAGGATGCGCATGCATGGCTCCCGGTGGGGTGGCGGACCGTACCACTGAACGGAACCCTCGGGTGCCGTGAGATCGTCCGAAGAAAGACGAAAAAGGATCAGCCGGCGCAGTCAGGGCAGTGGAAGCACTCGCTGCCGTAGATGGCCACCGCATCTTGGCCCCAGATCAGGCAGTCCGTGAGTGTGTTGGCGATGTCGTACAGGTCGACTCTGTAGGTCATGGTGGCCCCATCGTTGTTGGCGCAGGCAAACAGGGTCTTGCCCAGCCCATCTGTGGCCTGTACGACTTCGCCAGGGGTCGCGACCACATCGAGAGCCAAGCTGAATGTGTTCGTGGAACCCGTGAAGTAGTGGTCGGCTTCGTCCCACGGAGTGGTCGAAGAGGCCTCTTCGGTCCAGGTCAGCGCAGCAGCGGCGGGGTCCCCCTGGCCGGTCACCACAAAGTCCCACACATTGTCCTCGCAGCTGGGATCGCCGACGTGGATGACGAGGGTCTCGCACGTTCCGTCATCGGCTGGGTAGGCGCAGCCAGCCTCGCCGATGCACTCGGGCCCCGTGTCGAAGGTCTCGCAGGCGGTATCGAAGGAATCAGGGGGCGGCGGATTGCTCGTGGTGCCGCAGCTCGCGAGCGCCATGGGCGCCACCATCGCCAAACCAGTGACCTTTACAATGTTCATTGGAGCTCCTCGTGGCGAATCATCCCACAAACAAAAACGGCGGGCACATGGCCCGCCGTCGGTGTGCCGGCAGTCGAAACTGCCGAGGCTGAATCAGCCCGCGCAGTCGGTGCAGTGGAAGCAGCTGCTGCCGTAGATGGCGACAGCGTCCTGGCCCCAGATGACACAGTCAGTGGCTGTGTTGCCGGAGTCGTACAGGTCGATCTTGTAGGTCATGGTGGCCCCGTCGTTGTTGTCGCACTTGAACAGGGTCTTGCCCGATCCGTCGGCGGCTTCGACGACTTCGCCTGGGGTCGCGACAACGTCGAGAGCCAAGGTGAAGGTGTCGGTGGAACCGGTGAAGAAGTGGCCGGACTCGTCCCACGGAGTGGTCGAGGAAGCCTCTTCGGTCCAGGTCAGTGCGGCAGCGGCGGGGTCGCCCTGGCCGGTGACGCTGAAGCCCCACTGGTCGCCAGCACAGGTCGGGTCGCCAACGTTCACCACGAGGGTGTCGCAGCTGCCGTCGGCGGACGGGTAGTCACACGCCGCGGTGTTGCACTCGGGGCCGGTGTCGAAGGTCTCGCACACGGTGGTGGTGTCGCTGTCGCTGTCCGGCACTTCGTCGGGACAACCGGTGAGGGCGAGAAGCCCGCCAACCGTCAGGGCACTCAATTTGATGATGTTCATAGAAATCTCCATCTCTAGTTAGGCCCAAGCAGGGCGCGAGCACACGTTTACCTCATTCGTCGACCAGTGGCGATGACTTTTGCTTTCGCCGAACCACCAACGCCCACTCGGCCAGATCTGTTCCGTGACCAACTGGGTCAAATGACCGGTGGCCATCACGCCAACAACCGCCTAGCATCAGGACATGCACAGAGCCCTCCCCCTCATCTTCGCCCTCGCGATCGGCTGCGGAAAACCCACCGCCACGATCGGGTACGGCGCGGCAGAGGAATTCACGGCGTACGAAGCCGGAGACTCGGTGGGTCTGGTCGTGGCGCCTCAGGGTGGTTTTGGCATCTCGGTGCGGCTGTGGACCACGGCTCTGCAGTGTGACGCACCGGTCGAGGTCTTGATGGAGACGTGGCTGGGCGACGAGCGCACCGGCACCTTCACCAATCCCTCGGTCCAGCTGTACTGCCAGGGCGGCTCCAAGGCCATGCTCTGGGGCATCGTGGTCGGCTTCGACCCCGAGGTCTACTCGACCAACGAAGACCTGCTCGACCTGGACGGCGAGACGATTCGCCTCGAGATCACCGCGACCGATTCCGAGGGCACTGCGGCGACTGGCGAAGTCGACATCGTCGTGGATGTCGGCGGTTGATCTTCGCCTTGCTGGCACTGCTGGGCTGCCCAGGCACCAGCAGCGAAGACCAATGCATCTCGTGCCACGTCGGCATCGAACAGGGCCACGGCGACATCGGCGAGAACCAATGCGTGGTCTGCCACGGCGGCCGCAGCGGCTCGAAAAAGAAGGACGTCGCCCACGTCCCCGTGCCAGACAACTACTGGGAAGTACGCGGAACGGGTCTGCCTCCGGCACCCGAGGGCTACATCAAGGACATGCCTCCGGACATGTTGGCCCAGCTCGACCCGCTGTACCTGCGCTTCATCAATCCCGGAGACATCCGCGTCGTCGCCACCACCTGTGGGCAGTGCCACCCCGACCAAGTAGCCACCATGCCGACTTCGGTCATGACCACCAACGCCGGTCACTACATGCCCACCCTGCACTACATGGGCGGTCAGGGCACCGACGCCATCTTTGGCTCACACCCAGCCATCGACCCCGACTTCGAGGGCATTCCAGGCACGGTCGAGTCCCTCGAAGCACTCGTTCCACCCGATGAAGCCGCGCTCAATGCCGCCATTGCCAGCGGGAACGCCAGCGAGATCGAGCGGGTCGCCTACGAGCACTACCTGGCCAAGAACTGCAACACCTGCCATGCCGCGGGCTACCCCAAGAACGACAGCCGGGCCCTGTACCGCTCGACGGGGTGCAGCTCATGCCACGTCGTCTACGACATCGAAGGCGTCTACAAAGGCGACGACCAGGCGATTCCCAACAACGTGCCGGTCTACCCGGCCAAGCACGAGATCACGAGCGCCATCCCGACCGAGCAGTGCGCGACCTGCCACTTCCAGGGGGGCCGCATCGGGCTGTTGTTCCGCGGCATTCGCGAGCACGGCTTCTCGGGAGGGCCTCCCGAGGGCAGCGAGCCGCTGAACGAGAGCGTCTATGGGCACACGCCGGGGTACTACATCCTGGACGAAGACACCTCGAACAACACCGACGAGACCCCGGCCGACCTGCACTACGCCGCCGGCATGGACTGCGCCGACTGCCACGTCGGCACCGATGTACACGGCGACGGCAAGATCTGGAGCACCGCCAAGGGACAGGTCGACATCCGCTGCGAGGACTGCCACGGCACCGTTCGCGAGCGCATCGTTCCCGACAGCGACGACGTATACCGAACCGCATCTGGCCGGGACTTGCCCCAGCTGTCGACCGCCGCGGACGGCTCGGTCGTGCTCAAGGCACGGGTCACCGGAAACGACCACATCGTGCCGCAGCCCGCCGACTTGCTGGCCGACGGGGGCTCGGGCTCAGCCGCCATGCATGCGGCAATGGCACCCGACGGCTCCGATTGGAGCCACACCGACGACCTGCGCTGCGACGCCTGCCACACCAGCTACAACCAGCAGTGTCTGGGCTGTCACGTCAGCTTGGACCTGCGCATCGACCAGGTGGACTACCAGACGGGCCTGTCGACCGCCGGCCTCACGCGCGGGAGCCGCGAGATGTACACCCTCGACGACGTCATTCTGTGCACTGCCGCCGACGGCCGGGCCCAGCGCTGCAACAGCAGCCAGCAGGTTCAGATGAGCGTGGTCGATGGCGACGGCCAGCTGGTCCTGGGCGAGCATGTGCTCGACGATCAGGGTGAACAGACCGGCAAATACACCGGCGTCTTCCGCGACAACGGCGAGTACAGCGACATCATCGGCTGGGCCCCGTTCTTCCAGCACACCACCACAGCCCAGCCGTCGGGCTGCGAGACCTGCCACCGAACCGAGGACACGCCGGCAGAGTGGGCACGGGTGAAGGGCGTCTACGGCCACGGCACTGGCGAGTTCATGCTCGAGCACCCCGATGGTGGCACCCGGGACGCGCTTCAGTTCCTGAACGACGACGGCACCCAGAACACGGCCTTTGTGCATCCGGGAACCGGGCCGCTGAGCCAGACGGCGAGGGATCGGGCCCTGGCCGTCGAGGTGCCCTAGCCGATGTGCCAGATGTCAGCGGCGGCCTTGTAGACCTCGATCTCGGTGGGATCGATGTCCTCGTCGACCTCGCTGATCGCCAAGATCGCATTGAGCGCCTGGAACTTGCGGTCTCGCGAGATGAAGCTGTTGACTCGCTCGGCATGCACGCGCACGACCTTGACCAGCTCGGCGTCGTCTTCGACGAGTTGGGACACCTTGAGCAGGTACTCGTAGGCGTCTTGTGCCAAGTGGACCGAGGCCACGCTGCGTTCGGGGTTGAGCGCATCGAGGCGACGCTCGACCTCGCCCAGCTCGACCGTGTCGATCTGACCATCGACGGCCGTCACGATCAGCAAGATGATGGCAAGCGAGTGCTCGTTGGACCAGGATGAAGGCAGGTCTGGCAAGTTCATGGGGACCTCAGGGCTTTTCGGCGTCATCGGGGAGCGGCGCTGTAACGCCTTCTTTGACGTACGTGTCCGACCAGCGAATCATCTCCCAGAGCACGTGCCCGATGGTCTCGCGGGCGCGGTAGCTGTGCTCTTCGAGAGGCAGTTCGACCCAGCGAACCGTGGCTCCACTGCCCTTCATCGCCGCGTACATGCGCTTGGACTGCATCGGGTAGGTGCCGGAGTTGGGGTCCTCGGCGCCGTGGATCATCAGCATCGGCTCGTTGATCTTGGTCACATGCGTGAACGGCGACATCTCGATGTAGGTGTCGGTGGCCTGCCA
>CAYYHT010000042.1:3755-20455 GCA_964471355.1 uncultured Enterobacteriaceae bacterium | reverse complement strand
CACCCACCGCCGTCCCCATCCATGTCGCAGACCACATCGAAGCGGGTCGAGCCGCTGCCGTAGTCGTCGACGTCGATCGCATAGACCCCGTCTCCGTTCGAGCGGCCCTGGTCGATGATGTCCTGGCAGGAGTGTCCGACAGCGCACACCGCTCCTTGCTCGGGCTTTTCGGCGGCGTTGCTGTCGTTGCAGTCCTCTCCACCACAGGCCATGTCCAGGTAGCCATCGAGATCGACGTCGTTGTCGACGAGGCCATCACAGTTCTGGTCGGAGCCATCGCACAGCAGTCCCGCACCTGGATGGATCGCAGCGGCGGCGTCATTGCAGTCGGTATTGTCGGCGACCCGGTCGGCCGGGGCGTCGCAAGAGGTGTCGGTGGGATCGGTGACCGCTGGGTCGCCATAGTCGTCGCCATCGACATCTGCGTACCAGGGCCCGCCGTCGACGGCATCCTCGTCGACCGCGCCGTCGCAGTCCTCGTCGACCAAATCGCAGTGCTCGTCGGCCCCTGGATGCACCGTGGCGCCGTCATCATCGCAGTCATCGCCATTTGTGGACCACACCCCCGCGGGGGCGTCGCAATCCTGGACCGAGCCCGTCGGGTCGCCAAAGCCGTCGCCATCCAGGTCCGGGTACCAGATGGGGCCCTCTCCCTCGTCGACAGAGCCATCGCAGTTGTTGTCCAACAGGTCGCACAGCTCTGTGGCGCCCGGGTGCGTGCCGGGGGACAGGTCGTCGCAGTCCTCAAAATTGTCGACCCACGACGGGTCGGGGGCCGAGCAACTGCTCATGGACGTCGAGGCGTCACCGAAGCCGTCTCCATCGGCGTCCTTGTACCAAGTCGCTCCATCGACCGGGTCGTTGTCGAGGACCCCGTTGCAGTCCTCGTCCACGAAGTCGCAGTGCTCCGCTGCGCCGGGATGAATGTCTCGATCCGAGTCGTCACAGTCATCGGCGTTGTCCGTCAGGCTTCCGCCCCCATCGCAGCTCTCGATTGGAAAGTCGGCGTTGCCGTAGCCGTCCCCATCTCCGTCGATCCACCACGTGTCCCCGGTGGAGTTGTCGACCATGGCATCGCAGTCGTTGTCGAGGTCATCGCAGCGCTCGGGCGCCCCTGGATGGACCGAAGCATTTGCGTCATCGCAGTCGGTGCCGACATCGGAATAGCCGCGGGTACCGGGACACACCTCTTCGGTCTGATCGGGGTCGCCAAACCCGTCGCTGTCCGAGTCGACGAACAACTCGACAAGTCCCTCGCCACCGCACGCCTCATCGGTGTCGGTGTCGGTGTCCGTGTCGACTTCGGTGTCCTGGGTGTCTTCGGTGTCTTCGGTGTCTGCGAAGTCCAGGCGGCGCTCGTCCTGTTGTTCGGGCGTGATCAGCACACAGCTCGCGCAAGCCAGCAGCAGAGCGGTGGTCGGGAGGAGTCGAACCATCGCCCCCATTGTACGCCCTGAGACCTATTCGCCGGTGACGGTGTAGCAGCGCATGTTGTCGCTCAGGTCCGGATCGTTGAGCGAAAGCTCGGAATCGCCCAGCAGGCAATCGATGCGGGTGTCACCAAACGCGGGTGAGCTGTCGTCGAGAATGAAGACGGTCTCGAGGGCGCCGGGCGCGATGTAGTCGAAGTGAGCCCAGTGGTCGCCCACGTCGCCAGCGACCGGATCGACCGAGGTCTCGACGAACAGGTCCACATAGAAGTCGACCGCGAAGTCGGGACCCAAGTTCAGCACGTCGATCTCATAGACCGTGTCCCCGGTCGCCGAGTCTGCGTACACATCGAACAGCGCCACGGCGATGTCCGCCTGGGGCGTCAGGTTCGTGATCACCACATCGAGCGGCCCGAGGATGTTGTCGGAGCGATCGGCGTCGTCGACGAACTCATCGAGGTCTGCCGCTGCCCAGGCGCTGTAGGTCGCCAAGCCCGAAGCCTCGGCGTCGATGGTGAACTCGACCAGCTCGCCCGGAGCCAATCCGGGAATGGCCTGGAACTCGTCGCCAAAGTCGCCGTTGACCGGCGTGGTGGCCTCGTCAAAGAACAGGTCGACGTAGAAGTCGCCAGCAGCGCCAGCCCCCGTGTTCTCGACCTCGAAGGTGTACTCGACAAAGCCGCCGTAGATGATGGCGCTGAACTCGTTGATGACGAGGTCGGCGGGCGGGAGGACCACAGTGACTGGCTCGACCACCAAGGTCGCTGTCTGGTCGGCAAAGGAGGCGCAAGCGGCGGTGATGGTGACGGTGCCATCCGACACACCCTCGGCCCGACCGGTGGCATCGATGGTCGCGATCGAGGTGTCGTCCGTGGACAGAGCACAGCTGGCCGACACGTTCTGCTCGCTGCCATCGCTGAACGAGCCCGTGACGGTGAACGTGGCCGCGTCACCCACGTTGATGGTGTTGGTGGCGGGAGTCAGCGCAACGCTGTCGAGCGTGACCGCAGGCGAGCGCACATTCAGGCTGGTCTCGGCGTGAAAGCCGAGCGCGTCGGCACTGATGACCACATCGCCGGCTGCGACGCCCGTTGCGAGGCCACCACCGCTGATGGTCGCCAGCAGGTCGTCAGCGCTGTCCCAGGTGATGCCTGAGGACACGTCGAGGTCCGAGCCATCGTCGTACAGAGCCGTGAGCGTGAACTGCAGATCCTCCGCCACCTCGATGCTCGCTCCGAACGGGGCGATGAGGATGCCGGTGACGACCGGAGCGGGGTCGGTGTCCGTGTCCGAGTCGGTGTCCGTATCGGTGTCGGTGTCCGTATCGGTGTCGGTGTCGGTGTCCGTGTCCGTCTCGACCTCTTCGCCTTCGAAGTCGCCATTGCAGGCGGTGGTCAGGGTCAACAGGGCGACGATTGCAATGATGGAACGCATGGTTCGGCCTCCAGATGCGGCCGAATAACACCTGACGCTAGGGATGAAGCTTTGCGGCCATCAACCATGGATTGAGCCCGGCAGGCGCCCCGCGCCGCACCTCACCGATTCGGACCGCCTCGACCGTGGCCAGCTCATCGAGTCGGCCCTCCAGATTCACCACCGCCCAGGGCCTGTCTGAGCCCTGTAGCAGCAGATGAGTGAGGGTCTGTGTGAAGCCGAGCGCCGCTTTGTAGCCAGCCGACAAGGGCCGCGGCACCGGCTGGTCTGGGTGAGCCAAGGCGAAGAGGACGGGAGCTCCGACCAGGCCGATGCAGGCCCGCCACGCTCCCAGAGCCGTCCCGTCAGACAGCGCCCCCGCCGCCGACAGCAGCGGCTTCCAGGTGTCGCGCAGCTGGGCGAGCGCCGACGCGTTCATGGGCATGCCCCGGCGCCGGTCCGCGAACGGACAGGACACCAGCTCGGTGCGCTGCCGGTCATATCGTGTGGAGCCCACCTCACCGAGCGGCCTGCCGTCGACATCGATGAGGTCCACGGCCAGGTTCGCGCGAAGGGCGACCTCGAGGCTCACGAATTCGGACGGGGAGCGTTTTTCAGGCTGCCCTTGAGCTCGATGGCGCCCTCGCGGGACTGCAAGGTGGTGACCGCCTCACTCGGCTGTATTCCAGGAGGAACGGTGAACACGCCGACTTTTCGGCTCTGTCCCGGGGCCAGCACAACCCAACTTCGTCCGGGTCCCGCACGCGATCGCATGCTGGGCCCGTCCCGCCAGGTGCGCACCAGCTCTCCCTGCACGAGCAGATTGGTCGAGCCAGCCAGCCCGTCCTCTTCGGCCAACAGCTCGACAGGCTGATCGGAGCTGTTGTGCACCTCGCCACTCACGGTCACGCCCTGTTCGTGCTCGACCAGATCGAAGTTCACCACAAGCGAGCCGTCAGCAGACGCCGCGAATGGAAGGATGGACGCCAGAGCGCCCAAGACGGAGAGGGTTGTGAAGTCACGTCTGTTCATGACTTCAACCTAGCTCGACCTGGGCGCACAGCGGGTAAGCGCTGAGTAAGCGAATTGTGTCCGCTACTCTTCTGGTGCGGCTTCTTCAGGCTCTGGCGCAGGCGCCTCGCCCTCGACTGCCGGTCCGTCGCCCTCGCGATTCGGGTCGCCGCCCTTCATCGAGACCTTGGCCTTGGCCAGCTCGACCTTGCCGCGCGCTTCTTGGAAGCTGATCTCGGCCTTGGACTCGGCTGTGGAGTAGACATTGACGTCGATCTCCATCTCGTTGTCGAACACGGCCTGGGCCTTTTGGTGCTCGAGCTTGGCCTCCATCAGGTCGAGCTCAGCCTTGAGCAAGTTCACTTCGGCCTTGGCCAAGTCCTTGCGTGCCGCGGCGGACTTCACCTCGGCATCGGCTGCGTCCTGCTCGCCCTTGGTGGACTTGATCTGGTTCTTGGCCTCTTGCTTGGTGGCCTTGTCCCCGTCCTTCTTGGCCGCCTTGAGCTCGGCCTTGTCAGCCTTGAGCTGGGCATCCGTTGCTTTGGCGTCCATCTTGTCGGACTTGATCTCGGTCTTGGCCATGTCGGCCTCGATCTCGGCCTTGGCGATGGTCACCTTCAGCGCGTTGATCTCTTCTTCTGCTGCCGTAAACGCCGCAGTGATGTCACCACCCAATGCCTTCATCTGGGCCTTGGGCACACTGGGGCCTGCCAATGCCGTTGCGGAAAGCAGCAGGGCTGCCAGCACAGGGGTCAACCAAAAACGCATTCGTTCCTCCGTGTCCTTGAATCCTAGCTCTTGCAGTTCGGGTACCGCACCCCCAAACCCGCAACGATTGTCGTATCGTCCGCTGACAATGAGTTCTCCCCGCCACTCTGACCCCCTGCGCAACGCGCTGTTGTCCTTTGCCGCACTCCTTGTTGTGTCGCTGGCAGTGTACGGATCGGTTTGGGCCATCGACTTCTGGGCAGCACCGGACCATCCGGGGCCAATCGACTTTGCGCGCGACCAATCGATTGACGACGTGCTCAGCGGCGTCAGCGAAGTCACGGTCGCCGTCCTGGGCATCGCCATCACCGTGGTCGCCATTATCGTCGAGCTGGCGGCAAACCGGTACACGCCCCGAATCAGCGAGATGTTCATTCGCGACCCGGTGAATGTCGGCGTCATGGGCTTCTTCACCATCACCACGATCCTGACCTTCTGGGGCACGCTCAGCCTGCACGGCCCGTCGCACCCCACTGCCCTGGTCTTGGCGATGATGTTCTTCATCAGCGTGAGCCTGCTGGCCATCCTGCCGTACTTCGCCTACGTCTTCGACTTCCTGACCCCGACCCAGGTCATCAACCGAATCAAGCGCAACGCCGTCAAGGCGTTGACCAGGCTGCAGGCCGGCGGTGGAGACCTCGACCTCATGCAGAGCCGGGTACTCGAAGGCACCGAACAGCTGGGCGAGCTGGCGCTCAACGGCATCGACAACCACGACAAAGCCATCTCGATCTCGGCGCTCGAGGCGCTCGAGGCCGTCGCCGCGGCCAGCATCAAGGACAAGAAGAGCATGCCAGACACCTGGCATGACACTTCAGGCGTCGTGAAGGGCGACCACGACTTCGTGGCCTTTCACGAGAGCATCCTCTACACGCTGCAGGCCAGACAGACCTGGGTCGAGATGAAGATCTTGCGCCAGTACCAAGCGGTGTTTGGCGCGGCCCTCAACAAGATGCCCGATGTGGCCCATATGGTGTCGATCCACACCCGCCACATCGCCGCAACCGCCCACCGAGACAACGATCGAGAGGTGCTGGCGCTGGCGGTTCGCTTCATGAACACCTACCTGCGCGCCGCCATCAATCGCAAAGATGTGCGCACGGCCTACAACCTGTACAACGAGTACCGGGGCCTGCTCGAAGACGTGATGACCGAACACGACCGCGAGCTGGTCATCGAGCTGGCCGAGTACTTCAAGTTCTATGGGCAGCTGTCGTTCCAGCGCGACCTCGCATTCATTCTCGAGACCGCCGCCTACGACATGTGCACGCTGCTCGAAAAGGCGCTCGAGCGGAAGATGTCCTTCCACGACGAGATCTTGGACATCTTCCTGCAGCTGGACCGCGAGCCCGATCAGGCGACCGCGACCCAACAAGAAGCGTCCCTGCGCGGCGTGCGCAAGGCCCAGGTGAAGCTCGCCACCTACTACCTTGTGCACAACGAAGAGGCGCGTGCCAGGCGCATCTTCGAGGACATGCGCACCGAGAGCCCCGACAGGCTGGCCTCGATTCGCGAAGAGCTGTCACTGATCACCGAGCCCGAGTACTGGGAAGTGAGCGACCGGGGCATCAACTTCGACTGGCTGCCACCAGAGCAACGCGCGCAGCTCGACGTGTTCTTCGACTGGTTCAAGGCCGCCGAGACCGCCGTGGTACCCTAGGGGCCTCTGGAGTCAGATTGCTTCCTCGTCTTCTCCTGGCTGTCGCCCTCTTGGGCAGCGCGCCCGCCCTCGCCTATGACGAGGAATCGCATGCCGCGTACCAAGTGCAACACGACCAACTATTGAACTTGGCCCAACGCAATCAGTGGCAGGGCGCCGACCGCGTCTATCGCGGAATGATCGAAGCAAAGCTGCACGAGAACATGGAGTTCGAGGACCACATGCTGGGCGCCGACGCTGCGCGCTCCTTGGGCGATGTGGGGGCCGTGCAAGAGCGCTATGAGCGCGGACTCCAGGGCTGGGAGAGCATCGAGGTCATGCAGAAGCTCGCTGCTATCCGCAGGCAATACGGCAAGGTCGAGCTGCTGGCGCGTGCCGGCGGAATCAAGCTGGTGGCGGACGAACGCCCCTTCCAAACCGACCTCGCCGCATCGATCGATTTTGCTCAGGCGACGCTACAAGAGCACGGAAAGTACGAGGGCGTGCTGCCCATCGGTGGCTACACGATGGCTGGCCAGCACTTCGACGTGGCGCTTCTCAAGCCGCCAGTGGTGGTCAACGTGCGCAAGGCGGGCGAAGAAATCGCCGACCAAGGTCCAATCCCAGACGCAGACGCAGACGCAGACGCAGCCAACGACAGCAAGAAAGGCGGTGCTGCCAAGATCGTGCTGCTCGGTGGGGCCGTGGCTGCTGTGGGCGCCGGCGGAGCCCTGTTCGGCATGGCCAAGAGCAAAGAGGCCTACTACCACGGCGACGACATCACCTATGACGAGCTCGATGGAGTTGCCGACGCGGCGAACAACCTGGCCACCATGTCTGTCGCGGTCGGAGCAGCCGGGGTCGTGTTGGGCGTCGGCGCTGTGTTCGTGGTGACCTTCTAGAAGTCTCCGATGTTGCCCGGTCGGTCGACCCAGCAGCCGCAGCCGCATTCGTCGATGAACTCGTCCTCGTCGATGCCGTAGTGAAACGACAGAGGCTCGTCAGCGCAGGTGTAGCTGTTGTCCTCGCACCAGTCGCGGTCATCCCAGGACTGGTTGGTATAGAAGACGTGCTTGTTGCCTGGATTTGGGCACGAGCGAGGCCACCCACCCTCGTAGCTGCCACAGCTCGACAGCAGGAACAGGACCAAGAGCGGGAGGGCGAAGCGCATCGACGGCGTAGCTAACGCCTACACCCCCAGGGCGGCCTCTTCGTCCTGTACGCGGTTGAGCACCGGCCACTAAATCTGGTACCGCGACTTGTCGCCCACATCGAAGTGCAGCGGCATGCGCAGCTTGGCGACGGCCAAGGCACCGTAGATCATTCCGGCAAGCAGGTGCATGAGCCCGGTCACCATCGGCTGGCCCGCCAGCACGGCAATCAGGCTGCCCGCCAGAATGAGTGGGACCAGACGCAGGCCCGGAATGCGAAAGCAGAACTGCTCTTTGAGCGCAAAGCCGCTCAGCGCCACGAAAGTGAAGCCGAGCCCAGCCGTGCGCACCCACAGCGCGAGCACGCCGTCGCCGAACTCGGGTCCCGACAGCTGCAGCACGACCCCGACCCAAGCAGCCGCTCCGATCACCCAGCGCACGCGCTTGTCGTACAGGTGCATATTCTGGACCGCGAGCGCAGCCCCCACGGCAATGGTCAGCCACAGTGTCGGCGCGAGCACAGTGGCGTCTTGGCCCAAGATCAGGTGGGTGCTGCCCGACATCAGCAGGGCGCCGGCGCTGGTCAAGATGCCAGCCCGGTACAGGTTCACAGTGAACCGGTCGAAGCCATCGAGGGTCGGGACGTGGTGTGGGTCAGCCATCGAGCAGCTCAGTAAGCGCTCGCACGCGAACGGTCGCCTGATGGGCCTGCGCGAAGCGGTCACCTCGGTCGATGAGCACCGTGGCCGCCCCCGCAGCATTTCCCGCTGCGATATCGTGCCTGAAGTCGCCCACCATCACCATCTGGGCGGCCTCGGCGGTCCACGCACGCATCAGAAAAAGCACGCCATCGGGTGCGGGCTTGGCCGCGGCATCGTGCCGTCCAAGAATCCAGCAGTGAGGAAAGAACTCCATCAGCCCCGAGCCCTCAAGGGTCACCACCGCGGCTTGGCGGGTGTTGCGGGTCAAGATGCCCAGCTTTGCATCGCGCCGGCGCAGCTCCTCCAGCAGTGGACGCGTGTCGGGGGCGGCCTCAGCGCGCTCGGCAACCTCGTTCTCCCACTCCGCCACCGCCTCGAGTACGCGCTCCCGGGCGTCGGGGGGCAGATCGCGAATCGACTCGAGGATGCCGCGACCTGCGGGCAGTCCCAATCGGGCGCGAAAGTCGTCGAAGTCGTGCTTTGCGACGGTCAGGGTGCCGTCGAGATCAAACACCCAACATGGCCGATCGAGCAGGTTCATCGCCACCTCCCGTAACCCAGGCTAGAACGGAGTTGTGAGCCAGCAGCTATTCCCCTTTGAGATTCTTGAGATCCCCGCAGCGGGGGCCTACGCGACCCTGTGCGTCACCCGTGCGGCGAACGGCGAGGTGGTGGCCTGCAAGGTGCTCAAGGGCGTGCTGGCCGACAACGCCCAGGCATTGACGCGCCTGAGGGACGAAGCCCGCATGCTGTCCCGTCTGGACCATCCCAGCATCGTCAAAGTGCACGACATGCTCAACCTCGATGGCCGCCACGTCATGGTCATGGAGTACCTCGCGGGCATGGACCTCGAGCGCTTGGTTCGCGCGCATCCAAACGGCCTGCCCGGACCGGTCGCGGCCGAAATCATCCGCCAAGCCGCACTGGGACTGCACGCCGCCTATACGAGCCCCGTCGGCGACCCACCAAAGCCACTGCACGTCATCCACCGCGACATCAAGCCGGACAACCTGCACCTGTCGATCGATGGCACGGTCAAGGTGCTGGACTTCGGCACCGCCAAGGGCATCTTCGACGACCGCGAAGCCCAGACGGTGATGATGGTCCAGGGGTCCCGCGGCTACATGGCCCCAGAGCGGCTCGACGGAGAAGAAGACACCTTCGCCGTCGATGTCTATGCCCTCGGACACACCTGGTTCCAGCTGTACACGGGCAAGGCCGCCGTCGTGTCCCGGCACTTCCGCAAGCACGACGAAGCTGTGGCCAAGGCCCTGACCTTCATCCCCGAAGAATCACTGCCATCGGCCAGCCAGGAACAAGCCAAGGCCCTGCTCACCCGCATGCTCGCCTATGAGCCGTCCCAACGCCCTTCCTGGCAACAGGTCATCGACGACATCAACGCCCTGCTGGCAGGCATCGAGCCCGATCTGCGCGCATTTGCGGCCGCCGAGGTGTTGCCCGCCCACGACCAGCGCGACCGCACTCCGCCCGAGGCCCACGACGACTACGCCGACGTCTCATTCCTGGGCACCCCCGGGTCTTGGGAGACACTGGCCAACCCCGACATCACCGAAGAGATGAGCGACGACGCGGTTCGAGGCTTCCTCGGACGAGGCGGCTGGGAAGGCAAGGTGCCCGAGCTTCAGCTGCTGCTGACCAAGAGTGGTCGGTGGACTGCCGGCCCCTTCCTCGAGATTCTGCACGCCGCAAATTCGCCGTGGTGGCAGGTCTGGCAGAAGCGCCCCACACCCGCAGCCATCGCCACTGCCCTCGAGTTCCTCAAGCAGCGCAAGCAGGAAAAGTCGGTACGTGCGTACGCTTCCGAGTTCCTCGAGCACGCAGACGAGCGCGTGCGCAAGGCCGCCAAGGCCATCACCGAGAAGTAGTTCGGCTCAGGCGCCGGGCTGACGCTCTGGCATCTTTTGAATCAGGGCGTCGAGGCCACAGCTTCCGCCGATGGCCGCCAGAGCCTCGTCGGTTCCGGTCTGCTCGTCGGCGCCAGTCTGGGCCCGCAGGTCGCGGTCCAGCAGGTGGCTCGGGACCACATTGGACAGAGCGGACAGCAGGTTGCCTTTCACATTGGCGTTGTCGGCCTCGAGCGAAGCCAGCAAGCTCTTGATCTTCTGGCGGTACAGGCCCTCTTGGCTGCCGCACAGGTCGCACGGAATGATGGGGAAGCGGCGCTCGACGGCAAACTCGGCGACGTCGGCTTCGCGGCAGTAGATCATCGGGCGAATCACGACGTTTCGACCATCGTCAGAGCGCAACCGAGGCGGCATCGCCTTGATCTGACCGGCGTACAGGATGTTCAGCAACAGCGTCTCGATCGTGTCTTCGCGGTGGTGGCCAAGGGCGATCTTGGTGGCCCCCATGTTGACCGCGGCGTCGTACAGAATGCCGCGCCGAAGCCGGCTGCAAAGGCTGCAGTAGGTCTTGCCCTCTGGAATCTTCTCGGTGACGATGGAGTAGGTGTCGCGCTCGATGATTTTGTAGTCCCAACCCCGTGAAGCGCAGTACTCGGGAATGATGTGTTCCGGGAAGTTGGGCTGTTTCTGGTCGAGGTTCACGGCCACCAGCGAAAAATCGAAGGGCACCCGCTTCTTGATCTGATGCAGCAGGTACAGCAACGCCCAGCTGTCTTTGCCGCCGCTGACCCCGACCATGATGTGGTCATCGGGCTCGATGAGGTTGTAGTCCACGCTTGCGCGCCCGATTTGACCGAGCAGTTTCTTTTCAATGCGACTGCCCATGTGGACTCCCGGCGGGTGGCTGGCGTAAGCGCGTGTAACCGCAGCCGGGTCCAGCGTGCTTGCCGGGGTCGCCTCGGCATCGCTGTCGAACTGACCGAGCAGTCGGTTTAATCCGTCAAGGATCCCGTTGGCGAGGGGCTGATCGACGAGATATCCAACGGCCGTTGTTGTTGTGTGTGATTTGAAGAGGATGCTTTGATGCGTAGTCAGAAAGAACTGATTCTCGCCACCAAGCCGTTCGTCACCGAAGACCGAGCCAAGACCTGGCGGCTGCTATTCAGCACCTTTGTCGCCTTGGGAATCGCCCTGTCCGGCGCCGTCATGGCCCCTGTGCTGCCAATCAAGCTCGTCTTTGCTCTGTGTGCCGGCCTGATCTGGACGCGCGTGTTCATCTTCTTCCACGACTACCAACACAAGGCCATCCTGTGGGACTCGACCCCAGGCGCCATCATCATGAACTGCGTCGGCTTCATGACGCTCACGCCTCCCAGCGTGTGGCGACAGACCCACGACTACCACCACCAGAACAACACCAAGATGCTCGGAGCTCAGATTGGCTCCTACCCCTTGGTCAGCATCGGCATCTACAAGGCGCTGACCCCTGCCCAGCAAAAGATGTACGCGTTCGCACGGCATCCGCTGACCATCTTCTTTGGCTACTTCACCGTGTTCCTCGGTGGCATGTGCCTCGCCGCCTTCAAGCGCGCTCCCCGCGAGCACTGGCAGGGGCTGGCGAACTTCGTCACCCACTTCTCCATGGCCGGCCTGCTGACTTGGTTCTTTGGCTTCGAGACCGCGTTCGTCGTGCTCATCTTCCCGAACATGGTGGCCAGCGCATTCGGCGGCTACCTCTTCTATGCCCAGCACAACTTCCCCGACATCAAGATCAAGGGACGTCGCGACTGGAACTACGCATTCGCGGCACTGCGCGGCTCGTCCATGATGGAGATGAGCCCGCTCATGCACTGGGTCACCGGAAACATCGGCTACCACCATGTGCACCACCTGAATCACAAGATTCCCTTCTACAACCTGCCCGCCGCGATGGACGCCATCCCCGAGCTGCAGGACCCCGGCCGCACCAGCCTGATGCCATCTGACATGTGGGCCTGCATGCGCCTCAAGCTGTGGGATCCCGACCGCAATCGCATGGTCACATGGGATGAAGCCTTCACCGAGACCGAGGCCAAGGCCCAGGCCGTCTAGCCAGGGACTCCGCCTCAATGGTCGCGTACCTCACCGCCCTCATCCTGACGCTAGGCGTCGAGGTGCCGCTGGTGCCGCTGGCGGTTGAAGGCACCTGGAACGACGAGGAGCCGGCACCACTCGGCCTGTCGGTCGGCGTAGCCCTCGCGGCCAACCTGATGACTCATGGCACGCTGTGGAGCGTCTTCTATGCAGTCCCTCTGTCCTACTGGCCAAAGGTGTTCTTGCTCGAGGCGCTAGTGACCGTGACCGAGGGCTTTGCCTATTGGTGGTTCGGCCTGTTCAAGGACTGGACCGACGCGCTGGCCGTGGCGTTGATTCTGAACTTCACCACGACCGCGATTGGGTTGCTCGCGTACGCGCTGTAGGACTCATTCAGTCCTGGCGGCGGCGCAGCAGAATCAGCGGCACCAAGAAGGCCACCATGCTGACCGGCAGCGGTCCGAGGGTCACGCAGCCGGTGCCGCCAGAGTCACAGCCACTGTCCGAGCCACTGCCGCAGTCGCAGCCCGAGCCGGCACCGTAGGGCACCTCGCCGAGGGTCGCGTAGCCACTCAACCAATCTTGGCTGGGTCCGGTGGTCTGGAAGGACAAGGTCTTGAGGCCGACGCCGTCAGCGCTGGGCAGCTGGAAGGACAGGCCCGAGAGCGAGTCGCCAGCCACAGAGTCGATGATCGTGCCGAGCAGACCCGAGAAGTTCTCTTCGATGTCAGCACTGGCCTCGGGGACCAATTCGTTGTTCTCGGCGCTGACGCGCAGGGCGTCATCGCTGGTGAGGTCGATGTCGATGGCCATGTCGCCGGTGGCACCGTTGAAGTTGACGTCGACGCCGACATCGGCCTCGAGGGTCAGGCCAAGGGCGCGAGCCTTGCGGTAGTCGAGATCGGCATAGAAGTTGATGTCCAGGGCGCGAGCGTCGATTTCGACGTCGTGTGCGGACTGGTAGTCGATGAGCATCGGCTCGCGCGGATCGGTCTGGATGATCAGGTCTTGGGTGTCGGGGAACAGCTCGTTGAACGCGTCGCCGGCCAGCAAGCCGAGCAATGAGGTGTTCAGCGGAATCGGCACGTCGAACGCAGACTCTCCGCTGGGGTCAGGCAGGGTGAAGCACATGATGCCGCTGTCCCAGATGGACCACAGCGCCTGGTTGATCATGTCGTCGGACAGGTGCAGTGCCAGCTCGGTATCAGCGGGCTGAGCGGCCAACGACGGTCGGGGGCTGCCGGTCTTGAGGGAGCCGGGCGAGTCGCTGTCCATCATGCACTGGCCCCGATCGGCCAGCATCTCACTGGACATCACGATCTCGAGTCCCTCGGGGGTCGTGATGACATCATTCGGGTACAAGTGCACGTACAGCTCGGTGCCCAGCACATCGAAGGTGTCTTCGAAGTTGGTGGCGACGAGCGCCTCTTCGAGCTGGCCTTCGAGCTCGGGGCCAAGGTCCTGTGCGAAGTCCTCGACAAACGGTACGACCAAGCTGGTGATGAGGCCATAGAACGAGAAACCGAGGGCGTCCATGACGTCTTCGACCTCGGACAAGCAGCCGCTTTGCATGTCGATGTAGGCGCCCAGATCGTCGGGAATGTCGATGAGCAGCGTGCCGATGGTGACGTCGATGGGACGGTCGGGCTCGAGCGGATCGGTGACGGCCAGTGTGATGGGGGCCTGGATGTTGACCGGGAAGCGCTCGACACTGCCCACACAGTCGGTCTCGCCGCACAGGAAGTCGAGCTCGACCAGGAATGGGTCGGCGTTGGTGTTCACCCACACGTCGATGGTGGTGTCGAGGTTGAGCACATCGGTGTCGGGCACGATGGTGAGATCGACGATCTCCATGCCGATCCACAGGTTGCTGATGCCGTAGAAGTAGTCGTCGACACAGCCCAGGAAATCGGTGTTCGTCGCGCCATCGGCGATGTCGTCGATGGGGATGTTGCCGGGAACAACAGCACCAGCAACCGCACCAAGACCGGACAGGCCTTTTTCAGTCAGGTGGATGCTGATGCCGTCGTCGACGGCCTCGCCGGGGGCGTAGAAATCCTGCGCTTGGGCAGGCATAAGCATCGATAGCAGGAGTACGGGTGTCATGACGGCTGGTCCCGGGATTCGCCCCTGTTTACCTGATTACGCGGAGTTTCGCGCAAAAAATCGCGTTCCAGACGCCCCCTTGACGCAGAACTCGTACAAAAGATGGACGACCCAGGGAATGAGTTTGGGACATGCCCGTATGGTTGGGCGAGATGACCGCTGCATTCGACCGACTACTGGCTACCCACTACCTGCGCGTTCACCGGGCGGCGCTGGGATTCATGCGTGACGAGCAAGACGCTCGGGACACCGCCCAAGAGGCGTTGCTCAAGGCGCACCGGGCCCGTGACCGCTACGACCCGAACCGACCGTTCTATCCATGGCTGTACCGCATCGTGCGCAACACCTGCTTCGATGCGCTTGCACGGCGCAAACACGCGGCAGTGTCGGGGCTCGACACCGAGCGAGTCACGGGAACGCAGTCGGATCCAGCGGCGGCGATGGATGAGGCACGCAGCATTCAGCGCATGAAGGTGGCGATGGGCGAGCTGTCCGATGAGCACCGCGAGATCATCAACATGCGGCACTTTCAGGACCTGTCCTATGCCGAGATTGCCCAGCTGCTGGATCTGGCCGAGGGCACGGTGATGAGCCGCCTCTACCGAGCGCGAAAAGCACTGGCGAGAGAGATGAACAAGGGAGGTGCCGAATGACCGAGGAGCGCCTCGAGATGCTGATGGTCAAGGTCACGGATGACGCCGCGACCGCGGCCGAGCGAGAAGAACTGATGGCGTACATCGCCGACAAACCCGAGCTGCAACAGGAGCTGTCCATGCACGAAGGACTCAAAGCGGTCACCGACGGGTGGGTCGCCCGCCTGGAGGTGGACCTGGCCCAAGACCGGTACAACCAGCAGTCCCTGACCATATGGTGGACCAACTTGGGGCTGACGCTGTTCCTGGGTGGGCTCGCGGTCCTGATGGGCGGCGGCATGGTCGAGCTGATGGCCGACCCCAGCGTGCCGATGTGGCTGAAGGTCGGCTACGGCGGCATGGGAGCCGGGTTTGTGGTCCTGATGGCGGCGGTGATTCGCTGGCGCATGAACACGGCCAAACACGACAAGTACACGGAGGTGCAGCGATGAGCCAAGACTTGGTGCGAGCCAGCGCAGACCTGGCAAACCGGCCCGATGGCGGCATGATGGTGATCACCACCTTTGAGGCGCCCCCGGGCATGCGCATCAAAGAGGTCAAAGGCCTGGTGCGGGGCAACACGATCCGCGCCCGCAACCTGGGCTTCGACATCATGGCGGGGCTCAAGAGCTTGGTCGGCGGCGAGCTGTCCGAGTACACCAAGCTCATGGGCGAGAGCCGCGAACAGGCGCTCGACCGCATGCGGGCCGAGGCTGTGGCCCGTGGAGCCAACGCGGTGATCGGACTTCAGATCACCACCAGCATGATCATGCAGGGCTCCGCCGAGATCCTCTGCTATGGCACAGCTGTGGTGTTAGAGCCCGACTCCTAGTTCACCACTGGAGAGCCCATGAAGGTCGGTGATGAGTGTCTGGCGCAGTTCGGCCGCTCGTGGGTGGACGCGACGATCGATGCGGTCCACGACGATGGAATGGTCAGCGTCATCGAGAAGGGAAGCCAGTCCTTCTTCGACCGATGGACGGGCCTCACCGCGGACGAAATCTCGATCGACGACAAGTCCGTCTGGGATGCGCTCATGGCCGACAAGGGCTGGTCAGAGCTGGCGTCGCCCGAAGTTCGCGAGCTGTTCGAAGATGCGCAGATGCCCATCGACGAAGAGTCCGTCCGCGCTCACTTGGTGGTGGCGGTCAACAACCTGTTTGGGCGCACCGAGGCCGATCCCACGCTGACGCCGGACGAGGCCTACGCGATGATGCGGCGCACCGGGCAATGCGGCAAGTCGCTGACCGAGTGGGAGCGCCTGGTCTACGGCCCGTTCTATTGGAATCAGGTGCGCATGGGCGGCCGCAAGCCCGAGGGGCTGACAGTGCTGGACTGGCCCGAGCTATTGCCGGCGCTGGGCCTCGCTGATGCACAGGAGGATGCGAAGGAGCTCGCTGCAATCGAGGCGCTAGAGGCAGAGCACGGCTTTGTGTTGCCGGCAGATCTCCGTCGCTTCGCGGCAACCAAAGGGGTCGGCCTGGCGGTGTATGGGGCGCATCCCAATGCACCGGACTGGCGTCCGGTGGCCGAGTGGAATGTCGTCACCGACGGACGCAGCACCGGCTTTAGCGCCAACATCGCCATCGAGGTCATCCAGCCCCATCAGGGAGACCACAGCTGGTGGATGTGTTTCCGCCGTGGAGCCGATGAGGTGACCGTCGACCTGCAGTTCCCCGGGGACCCGCCCTGGGCCAACGCGGCGGCGCCCTCTCTGCGCTTCTTCCTGTGGGATCTGTGGCGAACGCGAGTCGCGTGGGAATCGCTCAACTAGCTCATAGGTCGGACATCCAGACGTCGCGGTTGTTGCCCGCCCCGCCGGGTAGGCCGTCTCTGCCTAGCGAACCGACAACAGGGGTCGACAACAGGGGTCAGGATCCTCCCATTCCTATTCCGTTACTGCGGAAACCT
>CAYYHT010000042.1:0-3655 GCA_964471355.1 uncultured Enterobacteriaceae bacterium | reverse complement strand
GGTCGACAACAGGGGTCAGGATCCTCCCATTCCTATTCCGTTACTGCGGAAACCTAACGTTATACGCCGGTTATTCGTTGTTGCAGATGCCAGTCGTCTTCGTTCCGAGCCGGTCACACCAGACCGGCTAGATTTCCGCCGGAATAGGAATAGGAGGATCCTGACCCCACCTAAACACTCATGTCTAGCCGTTCGATAGGGGCCGGCGAATGGGAATAGGAGGATCCTGACCCCTATGCAGCTAGGCCAGGCCGAGCAGGGCGATGGTGGTCAGAAACAGGCTGGCGAAGAGGTAAAACTGCATTGATGGTCTCCGGTTGTTCGGTGTCGGGCAGACGGACAGTGGCGGCCCGAATTCGAATCCACGCTTACCCCTGCTGTCTCAGGACATGGCGAGACATGCAGTGACAGCGAAGACGCGCTGCAGCGGGCGATGTAGGAGCATGCTTCTGCTGTTCACATTGCTCGCCTGCCTCGACCCCGGCACCAACGCCAGCCCGGTCGTGCTGGCCCCCGAAATTGTTCAGAACCAGGTCGTTCAGATCGTCATTGACGAGGAGCCTACTGCGATTTCCGTCATCGCCTCAGACCTCGACGAGGACGAGCTCACCATCGACTGGACGGACGTCGAGGCCGGTCCGCTGGTCATCGCAGAAGCCAACGACCAGACCGTGTGGATGCGCACAGCCCTGGTCTACCCGGGCGAGTATGACGACGGCGAGATCGTCGAGGTCATGGTGTCCGACGGCATCGCACCCGTGTTCGTCGAGTTCGAGCTGCTGCTACCCGACAACTGAGCCAGCTCGCTCGACAGGCCGCCGCCTCCGTGTAATGTGTCACCCGCTACATGACACTTTCGGAGCGACAGATGACGGCCACGAACGCAGAGCCCAAACAGCGCAGCTACGGCCCCATCGATGTCTCGGCCGACGAGATCGGCAGCTTCAACACGGGCATCAATGTCGACGCCATCACCGACGTGGCCCACCCGATGTTCGTGTCGAAGGTGCTCATCCCCGGCTCGGCGCAGGTCTTGTTCAAGGGCGATGCAAAGGTCGACGTGCAGCGCATCGTGCACGCGGGCATCGAGATGCACTTCCACAAGCCCATCCGACCCGGTGACGCCTTGTCGTGTCGCTCGCACCTGCTTTCTCTGGACGAAAAGCCCAGTGGCAAGCTCGTGAACATCGCGGTGTCCATCGAAGACGCCGCCGGCGACACCGTCGTCGATGGCATCACCCGCTACTTCTCGCGCGGTGGCGGCAGCAGCGGCAAAAAGGGCGAGCCCAAACCCTGGCTCAACGGCGACCTGAGCATGGATGTCGAGGTGCCGACCAAGGACGATCAGAGCCTGCTGTACGCGGTCGGCAGCGGGGACGCCTTTCCCATCCACACCGATGACAACTTCGCAAAGATGGTCGGCCTGCCCGGCGTGATCATGCATGGAATGTGCACCCTGGCCCTGTCCGTGAACGCGGTCACCAACGCCCTGCTCGACGGCGATGACGCCCGTGTGGCGTCGGTCAGCACCCGCTTCGCCAAGATCGTACTGCCCGGCCAAGTGTTGCGTGTCACCGCCACACGCGACGGCGACGGCATCCGCTTCGAGACCCACAAACCCGACGGCAAGCTCGCACTCTCCGAGGGCCGCATCACTGTGCGATAGTCCAGCATGCCCTTTGCCCGCCGATACCCCGGTCATGGCCCCTTCGAGGAGGTCTGGTTCTGCGAGGTCCGCATCACCCCCGATCGGGGTCTGTGGTTCCGCTACACCATCACCGACAGTGCCGACCCGACCAGTCCCTTCCGCCACACCGCGGTCTGGGCGATGCCATTTTGGCGGGACAAGGCCTTGGGCTTCCGCGAGAAACACGACCTGTCGCTGCTCGAAGCCAACGAGGGCTACGCGCTCGGCAACAACGTGCTGACCGCCGATGGCGCTGACGGGAGCGCCGGCGACGTGTCCTGGTCCCTGAAGTTCACCGACCGGGGAGCGAGTCACAACCACGTTCCCAAGTTCATCGGCATGCTGCCCATCAAGCGCCGCAACTATGTGCCGGCCATCTTTGACCTGCGGGTGAACGGCCACGTTCAGATCGGCGATGAGCGCATTGAGGTCACCGACGGCCACGGAGTTCTGGGGCACATCTGGGGCTCGGCGAACACAACCAAGACTTGGGCCTGGACCCACGCCAACACCTTCGAATCCGACCCGGACGCCATCTTCGAGTCGCTTGGGGTCCTGCTCGACCGCCCCATTCTGCGCACGCGACCGTTCACCAGCATGGTCCTGCGCACCGGCGGCCAGACCTACCCGTTCACCACGACCCTCGGGTGCTTTCAGGCTCGCTCTGAATGGGGTGCCAGGCGCTGGAGCTTCGGCTCGAAGTCCGGCGGCATGGAGCTGGAGGGAGAGGCAGAGCTTCCGGCCGAGGCGGTCCGCGTGACCTACACAAAGCCGGATGGCAGCTTGATTTACTGCGAGAACAGCCGCTTCTGCAAGCTGACCGTCCGCCTCAAGGGCAACGGCGTCGACACCGAGCTGAGCACCACCGATGCGGCGTTCGAGATCGGCAGTCGCGAGCCCCTGCCGAACTTGCACCTCGAGGGCTAGCTCACCGCAGCCAGGACAACCGCAGGTACAGGCTATGGGCCGCATCCCATCGGTCGACCCCGAGGCCATTGGAGAAGCCATAGCCGGCGGCCAGACTCAGCCCCTTGGGCGCGTACAGGTCCACGTAGAGGTCGGCATAGGTGGTCGGCTTGACCTTGGTCTGCTGGTCCATTGCACGAAGTCCGAGCCCAACCGACCCATCAAAGGCCAACCCAGGCATCGGCTCCCACAGCGCCATGGCCGTGCCGTACCAACCGGGCCCTCCGCCCCACACATAGGCGTTGTGCTGCAGCCCTAGATCGACGTTGCCCCCCAACACACCGGGCGCCTGCCATCCGAGCCGCGCGACCGCGTAGGTCTCGGCGGTGGTCTGCCCAGGCCGGTAGCTTGCCGACAAGCGCCACAGGTGCTGCTGGCCCGCCGTACCGACACTCACCGGCCGGCGAACGGTGGCTGCCAGGCTGTGGTGCACGCGGTCGTCGAGCAACGAGCCCGCATCGATGGTGCTGTTGAGGTCGGCCAAGCGCGCCGCGAACCGGGTCAGCGCCGGATCACGGTCTGCGCTGCGCAACAACGCCGCCGACGACCAGCCTTGGTAGCTCAGACGAATGCGCCAGTCCCCCGGGGACGCCAGCGCCGACGCCATGAGATCCGCGGGCAGCACCGGAGCTCCGGCAGCGCCGTACATCAGATCTGCCCGAGCCGTTGCGACCAGTGTTGAACTGAAGTGGTGCTGCGCATTCAGCACCGTGGACACCCGGTCCAGCCCACCAGGCACGACGAGCACCTCACCCAACGCATCCACGGTGGTCTGTTTGGTGTCGTAGTGCAGTGTCGGACCGGCACCAAATCGAGGGGCCGGAGCAGTGGTGTAGGGATCGGGAGATTCACCCGCCCACGCGCCGAATCGCCACGGTCCCTGTCCGCTCGACTGCATGTGCAGGCCATCGACGAGGCGGTAGCCGCCGCCCTCGGGAGCGAAACGACCGATGGTCAGCTGTGGTCCCGGCGTCATCGATACCGACAGCTCCCGAACCCGTG